>CAVHKW010000073.1:0-54101 GCA_963636745.1 uncultured Oscillospiraceae bacterium
TAAAGAGGTTGAAAGAGGGCTTAATGAAATCCTCCTTCCGGTATACGTAGGGACCGCTGCAGCAAAAAGTTATAAACGTCTCATAATTATTGATTACTTCGATAAAGGAAAGGTGGATGATGCGATAAAGACACTTTCGTCTATATTCTCCTCTATCCCATACTATGAACTCGTCTTTGACAGTGAGAGTGCAGTACACGCCGGTTTTCTGTGCATGATGAATATTCTTGAAGCTGACATTATTCCAGAAGCTCCTACAAACAAGGGACGCATCGACTGTGTTCTGAGATGTTCTAATGCCTTATATATCATCGAGTTCAAATTCAACCAGAGTGCGGATGATGCTATAGCTCAGATAAAGAGCAGAAAGTACTACGAGCCGTATCTGAAAGAGGGGAAGAATATCCACCTGTTGGGTATTAACTTCTCGACAGAAGAGAAGAATATTATCGAGTGGAAGGACGAGATTTTGAAGTAGAGGTATCAAACGTGGATATTTTCATTCCCCGTATAACCATTCAAAGTACAGGGTCTGGGGAGTTTTCAGCTCTTGGTCTCTTATTCTTCAGCATAAGAATGGAGAGAAATGTGGCGTTATGGTTGAGACGGGTAAAATATTACCTTGACACGCTTTTGCAATTTGATTCAATATTTAAAATAATGAATAAGATTTGAAGCAGGAGGTAGCAATATGACAGTATTGTGGTATCTCTTGGTTGGAATTGCAGGTATTGCTATCGGTTTTTGTGGCCGTTGCATATATGCGAAGTTGAAATTGACTTCCGCTGAACAAAGGGCAAAAGTCCTTGAAGAAAATGCTTCAAAGAATGCTGAAGCAAAAGCTAAGGAGATTATCCTCGAGACAAGGGATAAGCTTCTGAAGGAACAGCAGCAGCAGGAAAATGAAGCCCGCGACAGAAGAGCTGAACTGCAGAAAAGTGAAAGAAGACTGCAGCAGAAGGAAGAGAATCTAGAGCGTAAACAGCAGGAGAATGACTCCGTAACGCGACAACTGGGAGAAAGAGCAGAGGCATTAAAGAATAGAGAGGATGTAATCTCTAAGAGAGAAGCCGACTTGGACAGTGAGTATGAAAAGGTGGCCGGAATGTCCCGTGAGGATGCAAAGAACATTCTCATCGAGGAGATGAAGCAGAAAGCCGAACATGATGGTCAGGTCTATGTCAACAAGATCGAGCAGGAAGCACAGCTCCAGGCTGATAAGAAGGCTCGTGAGATAATAATTACATCCATCCAGAGGCTGGCAACAGAGGTCTCGGGAGAGATTACGACAACATCGGTCACACTTCCATCCGACGAGATGAAGGGAAGAATCATCGGGCGCGAAGGAAGAAACATCAGAACCCTTGAAACCCTTACCGGTGTCGATATCATCATTGATGATACCCCGGAGGCTGTTGTCATATCGTGTTTCGATCCGGTGAGAAAGGAGATAGCAAGAGTTGCACTCGAGCGTCTTGTACAGGACGGAAGAATCCACCCGGCAAGAATCGAGGAAGTCGTCAACAAGGTATCGAAGGAAATCGGAAGAATAATTGTGGACGAGGGAGAGAAGGTTGTCTTCGACCTCGGTATACACAATATGGGAACCGAGATGATCAGAGCTCTCGGAAGACTCCACTTCAGAACAAGTTACGGCCAGAATGTACTTCTTCACTCAAAGGAAGTTGCAATACTAGCCGGCATGATTGCATCGGAAGTCGGAGCCGACAGCACTCTCGCTATGAGAGCGGGTCTCCTTCATGATATCGGAAAAGGGGCCGAAACGGAGAGTGAAGCCAACCATGCCGAGATCGGAGGAGAACTCGTCAAGAGACTCGGGGAGGACAGCAAGGTCGTCAATTGTGTTCTTGCCCACCATAACGATGTCGAGCCTACATCCATTGAAGCAATCATCGTCCAGATAGCAGATGCAATCTCCGCAGCACGCCCGGGCGCAAGACGCGAGAGCCTCGACAACTACATCAAGAGACTCGAGTCACTTGAGAATATTGCAAAGGGCTTTGATGGCGTTGAGAATGCATTCGCCATCCAGGCCGGAAGAGAATTGAGAATACTTGTCAACAGTGACACTGTATCTGATGAAGGCGCAAAGAAGATTGCCCAGAATATCGCGGAGAGAATCGAAGCAGAGCTCAGGTATCCGGGAAAGATCAAGGTTACAATCATCAGAGAAACCAGGGTCGTGGAGTACGCAAAGTGACAAAAAATACGCTTCGTGTCCTGTTATTGGGAGACGTATCCGGAGACGCAGGTTTGGGAGCCCTTTTCATGGGGCTCTCTTCTGCTGTAGATGATAACAATATCGATTTTGTTATCTGCAACGGCGAGAATGCGGCAGACGGCTTCGGCATAACAATCGACAACTACAACAAGATGAAGACTTACGGTGTTGATGTCATCACAAGCGGTAACCATATATGGCAGAAGGATGAGATTTTCACTCTTCTTGATTCCCAGGATGATATCCTGCGGCCTCTAAACTACCCGGAGCCTTGTATAGGAAGCGGGAGCACGATAAAAGAGTGTAAAGGCTTTAAAATCGGTGTCATCAACCTCCAGGGAAGAATCGAACTTCCCGATACAGATGACCCCTTCAAGAAGGCTGAGGCTGCGGTAAGAAAGATCCGTAAGGAGACGCCGATCATCTTCGTCGATTTCCATGCAGAGAGCCCCGAAGAGAAGGAAGCTCTCTCATTCTTCCTTGACGGCACCGTCACAGCAGTCGTGGGAACCCACACTCATGTCCAGACAATGGACGAGAAGATACTCCCCGGAGGAACGGCATATATAACCGATCTCGGGCTCACAGGAGTCCACAACGTCGTTATAGGAAGCCGGGTCGATAAGGCGATAGAGCGTCAGCTTACACAGCTCCCGATAAGAAGCGAGGTTGCTGAAGGTAAGGGGACGATAGACGGTGTGATTGTTGAAGTCGATACGGAGAGCGGAAAGGCTTTAAGCATCAAGAGGTTCAGATCCTGATTATCTTTGATCCGCATATGATTGTAAGACTCTCGAGGGTATAATAACTCTCCAGAGTCTTTTTTATCTGCTCTGCAGCCTTTGTAATATCGCGGGAAGTAAGAAGAGAGGAGGAGAACTCGGCATAGAAGTAGCCGTCTTCGCTGCTTATCCCGATGAGCGTTGTCCCCTCGGGGATGTAGGTGGTGTATCCCTCCTCTTTCTCGCTTTCATCAAGAGGAAGGATTAATGCTTCAACGAGAGAGTGAAGATCATCTGTTGTTTTATCCACGCTTCGTTCAACTGAGACATATTTGTCATCCGAATAGAGCGTAACAACATACTTCTCACTCTTCTCTTTCCTTTCCTTCTTCCACACCAGGTAGTTTTCATATATCCCGCTCTCATCTATGTTTCTCTTCATAACAGGATAGGTGAAGAAGACTACTGCGGCCGTCATAGCAATCAGGATGATATATAATACAAGAAGGTATCTGAAGCTGCTGCTCTCTCTTTCCATAGGGAGATTATGGCATTTAGAGGAAAAAAACTCAAATTGTGTTTGCAATAGAGCTCTGAAAGCATTATCATCTAGCCAATGGGGATGATTTATGGGAAAAAGTATCAATATTTCTATATATTGTAAAAACATAAACGGGGGGGGGTATACGACTGTCTAGGTAATAGTTTTCCTTCCCTTTGTAAATATATGAATAAGAGACCCTGCTCACTCGTAGAGAGTGAAATAAAGCCGGGTCTCTTTTTTATTGAATCAAAAAACCAAGTATAAGGGGAAAAACATGAGAAAACTATTAAGTGTTTTATTGGTAGTGCTGCTGCTCATCTCAGCAACAGCATGCGATCCGGAATCCGGAACAGGCAATGATGTAACTTTTGCCGTATCTGTCAGCCCGGATAAGGTTAAGGATATTGTTGTTAAAGCGGCGATGACATCCAAAAATGATGAAGAAAATCAAAATGTTGCCTATGCAGATGTAACATCATGGAAGTATGTAGCAGTAAAGGGCGATGACGGTTATACAACAGGTGAGACAACAGAAGAGAAGGACCTTGGAGATGGAGATCTAACGCTTTCTCTCGGCTACTGGACAATTACTGTTAACGGCTACAGTGGTGATACTCTAACCTATACAGGTACTTTCAAGACCGAAGGTGCTATAACAGCAGACAGCAAGATTGCAGTTAAAGTTAATCCGGAAGAAGGTGTCAAGAAAGAGGCTCTTGCATGCTTTAAGACATTGAAAGAGGCAGTTGATGGAGCAGCTGATGGTGCAACTGTCACACTCGTTGCCGATGCAGAAGTGGCGGAGGATATCTACATAACAAAGAGTGTCACCATCGATATGGCTGGTTATGAAATCATAGGAAAATCTACCGGTCAACACCAAGAAAGTGACGGCGGGTTATACATTTTCCGTGTAAATCAGTCCAATGTAACGTTTGAATTGGAGAATTCTTCGGAAACAGAGGCTGTCGTTAAGGATAGTGGCTCTGGTTGGTCAAGAGGTATTTGTACCGATCTGAAATTGAATGATGTTAAAATAGTCATCGGAAAGAACGTAAAGATAAATACCTCTGAAGGCGTTTCTGCTTTCTCAGGTGAACTTGATGTTTATGGAAAGATTGACGCGGCTAAGAGAGCATGTGCAATAACTGGCAATGGTAGTCTACCTTATCAAGCAGATGATCCGGGTGTTGTAATAAACCTGTATAAAGGTGCGGAAGTCAAATCAACGGCAGACGGGAAAGGTAGAGCCGCAATATTCTTGCCGGCGAAAGGAATTGTGAACATAAAAGGAGCTACTGTAGAGGGATATGCCGGCATTTGTATAAGAAGCGGTGAATTAAATATTACAGATGGTGCTGTAATAAAAGGTATTGAAAAAGACGCTGCCTTGTACGACGCTGAATCAGGGAGTGGTTCAATAATTGACGGCTCAGCAATAGTTGTGATATCGAATAGCAATTATTACAGTAAAATGAATATAACTATTACAGACTCTACTATTGATAGCGCGTATTCATATGCAATCAGAGAAAGGAAGGAAACAACAAGTCAAGACACAGAATATACGGAGTTAGAGTCACTGAAAATTAATGGTAACAGCATTTTGAAATCTGGAGATGGAGATGAAAAAAATACTGTCGCGAGTGATTTGCTTTTGAAAAATAAGGCCAAGGTTGATATCACCGGAGGAACATTCAGTAAAGATCCATCTTCTTACCTTAAAGAAGGTTATGTGGCAACAAAGTCAGAAGGTGATAATCCTACCTGGACAGTAACAAAGAAAGCTGCAAAATGATTCGTTTAACATATCCCTCAAAAGGGTTTGAGGGATAAGAAAGGTGTTAACTGCGCCTCGCAGATAACATAGATCTATTTTTATTATTTTCTCGCACCTCTGGTTTTCCCGGGGGTGCCTTTTCTATCATCTTGCTGTTTGGTATGCTTTGGGCGGAAGATAACTATGCCGTTCCGTAAATATGTAACAGATAAAGCAGAACTCTTGTCAGAGTGCCTGATGATTCTGTCTTCAAGTGAAGAAGCAAGCTTTATACATAAAGTGGAGTGCGTTAATTTTGTACTCACAGGGATGACGCCTGAGGACGTCAGTAAATATGTGCCGGAGAGCAGGAATACGATAGCGGGCTGGGTGAAAACTGTATGCGAAGAGGGGTTTGAGGCACTCCGTACAAAGAAACAGAGAAGGACTTAGCCTTTAGAGGGTATCATGCATATCTTCCGATAGGTGTAAGAAGCGGAGGGATAAACATTGTGAGTCCTTTTCGGTATCAAAACCGTCTCCCTCCGGGGAGGAGGGAGACGGAAGTCTTGTTTTTCTATTTGGTTTCTAAAGGAGACTTGATTAAAACGGCCAGAGCATCGGGAGAAGTACAACGCAGAGGATGAAGGAGATCAATACAATCGACCAGTTGCTCTTTGCATAATCCTTGAATTCGAAGCCGCCGTTACCGTAGATGATGGTTGCAGGAGGACATGCGACAGGGGTGACGTAGCCCATTGTCGATGCGATACATGCCGTAACGATGAGAGCTGTCGGGCTGACCTCGAGAACCTCGGCAATTGCTATTGCAAGAGGTGCAATGAGGTTGAGGGTGACAACATTCGATGTGAATGATGTCATGATGAAGGTTACGATGAATACGATCGATGCAATGAGATAGACATTGTGTGAGCCGCCGACAAGTGTGGAGACAAGGTTTGCAACCATTTCGGCAGCGCCTGTCGTTTTGAGAGCTGTTCCGAGCGGAAGCATACCGACATATAAGAAGACAGTTTTCATATCGAGGAGGTTATAGACCTTCTTTCCCTTGATGATTCTGCATGCACATACCATGACTGCACCCAGAAGAGATACGAAGTAGAGAGGCATTTTGATTCCGAGAAGGCTCTCGAGCTGGCTCTGGAATGCCATGCCGAAGAATACGAATGCTATGATTACAACAGAGACAATCTGCATCCACTTGGGAGATTCCTTCTTCTCCTCCTGGACAAATGCCTGCGCATCGTCTGTCGGTTTCCTGTCCGGAATCGTCTTATAGCCGATAAAGTAAAGCCATATACCCGTTACAATGGTGATGGGAAGACCGATCTTTCCGATATCCAAAAAGCCGAATGTTCCTTCCCACGCTTTCGATAGCCGACTGGGCAATTGTGTTGACAGTCGCATCACCTATGAGAGTGAGTCTGCCTCCGCACATGACGCCGAGGAAACCGGCCATCATCATCTTTGATGCGCTGTAACCGACGCTCGCCTGGATTCCCATGATAAGAGGAATCATCATTGCCATGACGCCTGTGTTGTTGAGAAGAGCAGAAAGAAGAACGCCCGTAATGTAGATGACCATGACCATCTGCTTTTCGGTTTTAGCGATCTTCAGTGTCTTCTTTGCAATCTTATCGGTGACACCTGTCTCGAAGAGAGCGCCGCCGACGATGATCATCGAGCAGAGTATGATTACGGTACTGTTTCCGAAGCCGGCGATGACATCGGATGCGGGAACAATCCCCGTCAGGACAAGGACGACTGCACAGAGCATGGCGGTGAGCGGAACGGGGATCAGCTCAGTGATGAATAATGTCGCGGTTACGACAAGAATAATTAATGTGAGAACAGCAGAACTCATAGGTTCCTCCTTTTGTTTTTCCTTTTTTTATTTGTTTAGCATGTCCAGAACCCACTGAGGTGCGAGCTGCGGTTTTTCAGTTCCGTTCTTTACGGCTTCCTTATAGGCTTTGATTGTCGCGTGTCTCTTCTCTTCATAAGCGAGCTTCTTCTCCGCTTCGTCGAGAACGACATCAAGATGTTCCCTCGGGACAACTACGACACCGTCGTAATCTCCGACAACAAGGTCACCGGGCTTTACTGTTACGCCGCCACATTCGATGACTGTGTTTATATTGCCTTCATCCTTCTTGACGGGACCTGCCGGCATGAAACCCTTGCTGAATACAGGGAATCCCAGTTCGATATTGCCTTCCTTGTCACGTGTGTATGCATTGATGACCATGCCTTCGAATCCGACTGCCTGGCACGCTCCCATGATCAGATCTCCGAAATATGCCTTGTTGGGATAATTCTTACCGTCGATGACCATTACATAACCCGGACACGGCGCCGAGTAGGATGCAACGTGGATAGGGAAGTTGTCGCCGTTTGCTGTCTCTACAGTCATTGCAGTACCGACCATAAACATGCTCTTGTCGACTGCGTTGATTCCAGCTTCCATACAGCCATAGTTCTGGATATCGATCTTGGCTGCCTTTGCTCCATCGCAGAGGAGCGCAACACCTAATTTCTTCGCTCTTTCGATGTACTTTGCATCAACGAGCGGTGCACATGGATTAATCATTTTTTACCTCCTATGAAAAATCCGGGCGGGTGTAAACAAACTCGCCGTTCTTAAGAACCATGACAGGTTCAATTATTCTGTTTCCTTTTCTCTCGTCCCCGAGAGTGTCTCTGAAGAGAACGTCCTTCTTCTCGATGCGGCAGATTGTGACATCTCCCGCTGCTCCCGGAGCAAGATGACCGAGCCTCTCTTCTTCTTTCATCACCCCCGCCGGTGTCGAAGTGACAGCTTTTACGATATCTCCGAGTTCCATTCCGAGATTCAGATACTTCGACATCGTGAAAGGCAGGTTCTTTACGACATAGGGCTTGGAGAAGTTGAGAGCAGTCGAATCGGTACTGATGATGTCGGGATAGAATCCCTCGTCGAGGGCTTTCTCCGCAACGGAGAAGACGAAATTGGATCTTCCGTTTGCGCTGTCGAAGATGACGCCTCTTTCTTCAGCCTCAAGTATTTCCTCTGCTACATGACCATTTTCGATGATCGTGTGCCCTGTACCTTCAAAGACGTGTGTGAAGATGTCGCCTTTACGGAAATACTTCACAACTTCACTGAGCTTCTCGGGAGGATTTGTCACATGGACATTAATTGGTAGTCCGAAGTCCTCTCCGAGTTCGAGTGCATACTTCAGAGGATCCAGTCCAAGTGAGCCGACAATGGGCCTGCTGATTCGTACCTTGAGACCGATGATGGTATCTCTGTGGCGGGAGATAACAGCCCCGAGCTCTTCCTTCCTGATAAGTTCTCTTCCGAGAGGTTCGTTTATTCCGCCTCCGGGTTGTCCTACCGGTGAGATGTTGATGAAGGTTTTCACAGTCAGTGTTGTTCTCTTCACTACAGACTCGTAGAAATCCTCGTAGTTGATATATCCCGCAGTTCCTGCATCAACAGCTGAAGTGACTCCCGTCGGAAGAAGCAGTTCGGGATTGAACCCGAATGCACTTCCTTTGTAGAGATGGCAGTGGAAATCGATGAGGCCCGGTAATACGTAGCACCCGGATGCATCGACCTCCGTGTCGAGAGAGGGGAGGGACTCCACAATGCGGCCGGAATCAACAAAGATGTCCTTGATTCCGTTTATATTGTTCTTCGGATCGATGACAAAACCGTTCGAGATACATATCCTGCTCATTTGTCGTTGAGGCCCCATCCTGCGATTGTTCCCTTCCAGTTACGGGGAACACCGTTAGCGAACTTCGAGGGAATGTCGAGTTCGGCGATGTTGGCAAGTTTATGCATTGTCGCTTCAGTCATTTCGCATGGAAGACCGGCAGCCTTAAGCATGTCGAGAACATTCTCCATTTCGTGTTCACGTCTCTTTGCATGAATACATGTTCCCGATACGTAACCGTCGATTATACTCTCGAACTGTGCTCCGTATGACTCGAGGAACGAATCCACAACCGTATCTTCAACACCGAAATGCTGAGCAGCCTGAATAGACTCGAAAAGAAGGCACGCGAGTCCCTTTGCCACAATGCTTCTGACGAACTTGATTGATGTTGCGTCGCCGGGCTTTCTGCTGTAAACGTCAAGACTCATATGATAAGGATCAAGCATTGCCTTGACTTCCTCTGCCTTCTCTCCCGAGAGCAGCATCGGAACCTTGTGCTTGTACTTGAGGAGAGGCCCCAGCATTGCGCCGTCGACAACGGATGCTCCCTTCGGAGAAAGAAGACTCTCCATCTCAAGCTTTTCCTTCGGACCTGCCGTAGAAACATCGAGGTAGATGGCACCCTTCTTTACATAGTCCACGGCACTCTTACATGTTGCCACCGCAAACTGTGAAGGAACAGCCGAAATGATTATATCGGCATCGCTCACACACTCATTCGGCGTGAAACATGCTTCGACTTTCGAGTCGGCCATTTTCTTCAAGACAGCATCTTTCTTTTCATCATTGAGAAGAAGAACATCGTATGCCTTTGCGCCTAGCATCCCTTCTCCAAGTAAACCGGCTGCAATGGATGAAGCAGCCTCACCAAATCCTAAATAAGCTAATTTCACTTTCAATCTCCTTAATTTCGGCTAGTCTAAATCCGGCATTAACAACAGACAAACAATAAAAAATGGTATTTTCAACAAGATTTCTTTGTTATAATAGGCTCATGGACATTATATCTTTCAGATATTTCTTGGAAATAGCAAACGAACTCAACTTCACAAAAGCGGCAAACAATCTCTACTCGAGTCAGCAGTGCCTCTCTCAGCACGTCAAAAGGCTCGAAGATTATTACGGCGTGAAACTCCTCGAGCGTAAGCCCAGGGTCAAGCTCACGGAGGCGGGAAGGCTTCTTGTTGAAGCGGGTAAATCGATACTCGAAATCGAGGAGAACCTCCAGAGCAGTTACAGCTATCTATCGAATACCCAGAAGGGGAGTATCAGGCTCGGTCTTCCCTCCGGTAGAGCCAAGAGCATACTCAATATGGCACTTCCGAAGCTCAAGGAGAAATATCCGAATGTTAATCTACTTGTGTCGGAAGAGAACAGCTCGAGGATAATAGAGCAGAAAGTTGCGGACGGCACTCTCGATATCGGGATCGGCTCCATGCATAAGGAAAGGATGAAAAACACACACTCTCTCGACATAGTTCCTCTATGCCGGGAGAAACTCTTTCTTCTTGCCTCTGATAGCCTTCTTGAGAGGTACCTGGGCAATATCGAGAGCGTAAAGGATGGGGCGTATATGCGGTCCCTTATGGCGCTCCCCGTTGTAATGGATCCGCAGAGAAGCCGTATACAGTCGATAGTAAATGAAATCTATGTGCGCCACGGAATAAAGCCGAATGTGGTAATGGAATCGAACAGAGGAAGTTCGATTGTTCCCTTATGCACAAGCGGCTACTGCGCTATCTTCATGCTCGAGATGATTCTCAACACAACACTCAAGGAGAACCCCGGTCTCAAGAACAATGTTCATATAATACACCTTCTTGACGAAGAGCTTGTCAACACCGTCTGTCTTATAACGCCGAAGAGTGCCTCATCTCCTAAATACACCGAAGACTTCAAGACAATCCTCGGCGAGAATATACCGAAGCTTATGCTCGATTCATGAGAATTATCGCCTGACCCTCTTTTTTAAGTGACTCTGTTTTTTCTAATATGTGACAAGGAGAAGATAATGGAAAAAACAACACCACACTACGGACCATCCGACAGGCCCCCTCTCAAGGAATGGATTCCGCTTTCGATCCAGCATGTATTTGCAATGTTCGGAGCCACCATCCTCGTCCCGATTCTTGTCGGCCTTGATCCTTCGACTGCGCTCTTTACTGCAGGAACAGGAACGCTGATTTACATCCTTCTGACAAAGGCCATGGTTCCCGCATTCATCGGATCGTCGTTCGCTTTCATCACACCGCTCATTTCGATTTCCTCGCAGTACGGCTGGCCGTATGCAATGGGAGGAGCATTCGCATCGGGTTTGATGTATGCTCTTGTTGCATTCATCATCGCACGCTGCGGCTCGGGATGGATTCACAAGGCACTCCCTCCTGTCGTAATCGGCTCTGTTATAATCGTAATCGGTCTCAATCTTGCGCCGACAGCCATGAACATGGCGATGTATACGAATACTTCCGATACATCAACATACAGCCTCGTCTATCTCTCGATAGCAATCGTTACACTCGGCGTTACTGTCGCTGCAAACATATTCTTCAAGGGCTTTTTCTCGGTAATTCCGATTCTCTTCGGTCTTGCCGCCGGTTATATCTTCACCCTTGTCATGGGCAGCTTCTTCCCGTCCTATGCAATAATCGACTTCACGGTAGTCAGAAATGCCGGATGGATAGGCTTCCCGACTTTCGCACTTCCCAGGTTCAATATCGTGGCGGTACTGACATTCATCATAGTCTCGTTTGCAACGATATGCGAACACCTGGGCGACACGCTCTGTATATCGAGAGTAGTCGGAAAGGATTTCTATGAGGATCCGGGTCTCAAGAAAACACTTCTCGGGGACGGACTCGCAACGGCATGGGCATCTCTCTGGGGAGGACCGCCTAACACGACATACGGCGAGAACGTCGGCGTACTTGCAATTACGGGAGTATACAGTGTATGGGTGACAGGAGGCGCTGCAGTCATTGCAGTAATTCTTTCTCTCTTCCCGAAGTTCGGAGCACTTATTCAGACAATTCCGAATCCGGTACTCGGCGGTATTTCGATGCTTCTCTTCGGCGTCATATCATCATCGGGCCTGCGTACGCTCGTTGACTCGGGAGTCGACTATCAGGATAAGCGTAATCTTACGATATCTTCGATAATCCTCGTCATCGGAATCGGCGGCGGAGTGCTGAAGTTCAGTATCGGCTCATCCCTCGAGTTCTCCCTGGGCTCTGTTGCACTTGCAACCCTTATGGGAATCATCCTCAATCTCATCATTCCTGTGAAAAAGGAAGAGAAGTAAAGACTCAGGCCGGGAAACCGGCCTTCTACTTTCCGGGAACTCTGCAAAGAACTTTCTTTTACTTATGTGATCAAATCATAGAAAAGTAATTGTTTGAAATAATAATTTGTAAAAATCTAACAAAAATTACAATTAAACATTGATTTCTGCCGTGTTTAATAATATCATCATATCTGACAGGGGGTGAAAGATATGTTGTTGCAGTTTTCAGTGAAGAATTACAAATCATTTAAAGACAAGGCGGTGCTTTCACTTGAAGCCGGGACCAATAAGGAGAATGAGGCCAACTATACTCTGACATCTTCCGGAGACAAAATATTGAAGGGGGCTGTTATCTTCGGAGCAAATGCAGGAGGAAAGTCAAATATAATACAGGCGCTATCTTCTGCCCTGATGGCGGTGAGATGTTCGTCATTCAATATCCCGGGAGGACCGCTGGGGAAATTGACGCCGTTTGTTTTTTCAGAAGAGACGAAGAATGCCCCGACTGAGTTTGAATTCGTTTTTCTTCATAACGGCGTGAAATACATATACGGTTTTTCAGCTACATCATTTCTGGTTGAGAAAGAATATCTTTATGCTTATAAGACCCCTCGCCCGAGTACAATCTTCCAGAGGGAGGGAGAAGAATATTATTTTCCTGAAGCAATCAAGAGCAGGATGATGCCGATTGTGGAGAGAAACCTCTCCAATAAGCTTTTTCTTGCGACCTCTGCATCGTGGAATTCTCCATATACTAAAGAGCCTTTTGAATGGTTTGTGTCCGGCATAGATGCATATGACACACAATACCGCAATACTGTTTCAAAAGCTGCGGAGATGTATCTTGATGACGCCGACGGCTCCGTTAAGCGCTTTACCGAAGATCTCTTGAGAGAGGCAGATATCAACATAATGGATTTCAATATAGAAAGCGATGAGAATGGTGTTATTTCCGGCCGTGAGGAATATGGACTTCTATCCGGATTGAATGCCGAGAGAAAGATAAAGAATCTTAAGTGCGAGATGTTCCATGATGTTATGGAAGGAGACGAGAAGCACCGTTATAAGCTGGACTTTGAAGAAGAGTCCTTGGGGACAAAGAACCTATTCATGTTCGCACCATTCATTAAAAGAGCTCTCGATGAGGGGTTGACGATTTTCATTGATGAATTCGATTCAAGTCTTCATCCTCTTTTATTGAGGTATATAGTTTCATTGTTCATGGAAGAGAAGACAAACAGAAACAATGCACAGCTTGTGATTTCATCTCATTCGATGGAACTGATGGATTTGGACCTCTTCAGAAGAGACCAGATTTACTTTGTTGATAAAGACAGATCAACCGGGGCTTCTTCTCTCTATTCGCTTGATGAGTTCTCGGTCCGTTCGACATTCTCGAAGTTGAGGGAGAGTTACCTCTCCGGACGCTTTGACGCCGTTCCGATAATAAGACGCGGGGAGTAAGAATGAGCTACAAGAAACCGGGATATGAGAAGAAGAAAAGAAATAGTGCCCACAGGGAACCGAAACCCGTAATCTATATTGCCGGCGAAGGATTGGTTAACAAAACGGAGTCGTCATACTTTCTTTCCTTTGCAGGAGACCGGTATTGTGTGCAGTTTGTTCAGGAAGGATACTCCGATCCGAAAGGGATAGTGAGAAAGCTCAAGAACAAAATCAATGATAAGAGAGGCCTTGAGTTTAAAGTCGGGCGGGATATGGCTTTCTGCCTTATCGACACCGACTGTGACAGGGCGAAGAACAGCAGAATAAAAGAAGCTGCGGCGGAGGGAAGAAGAGACAGAAAAACTCCGATAACCATTCTCACTTCAAATCCATGCTTTGAAATATGGTTCATACTTCATGAGAGGTATACAGAAAGAAGGTATAATGCATCATCTGAAGTTGTGAGCGACCTCAAGAGGATCAAAGGCTGGGTGGACTACGCCAAGTCCGATACAGATACCTATCGTAAGACCATCAGGAATGTTGATACTGCAATCAAAAATGGAAAGGCGCTGGAAAAGAAACATCTTGCAGATGGTCTTAAACCGCAGACTGTGGATTTCATGCCATCGAGTGAAGTCTATAAGCTTGTTGAATTAATGTTAAATCGGTAGACAGCATAGTTGTTATATCTAGTTGAAACTTATTAATTTGTACATAATATTTAGAGTTATGGCAGAGAAATTAGATATAAGAAATAAAGCAGACATAGACACCAATCTTCCGCTTATAGCTATAGTGGGAAGACCGAATGTAGGTAAATCAACGCTCTTTAACAGACTCGTCGGAAAGAGACGCGCGATAACGGACCCCACTCCGGGTGTTACACGTGACCCTATCCCCGAAAGATGGCTCCTGGGGAATCATCCCGTGACCCTTGTCGACACGGGGGGTGTCAAACTCGATAGAGTTGGACTCGATAACCAGGTAAGTCAGAAATCACTTTCAATCCTCTCCATGAGCGACATCATTCTTTTCCTCATGGACTGTATGGAGACAACAGCTGAAGATATGATGCTTCTCGAGGAGATAAGACCCTACACGGACAAGGTTGTTCTTGTTGTAAACAAGGTCGATGATCCGAGCAGGGACGATTTAGTCTGGAACTACTTCTCATACGGCTTCCAGCGTGTTGTCGGGATATCGTCGGCACACGGAAGCGGGATAGAGGAGCTTGAGGATACAATACTCGGAATGCTCAACCTCGAGAGAACGGAGGAGATTCCCCCCGAGCCCGAGTCGATCAAACTCGCTATCATGGGAAAGCCCAACACGGGAAAGAGCACGCTCACCAATCTTCTTACGGGGCGCAATATCTCGATTGTCTCCGAGATAGCTGGAACGACAAGGGATGTAATGAAGGGAACCTTCGTCTACAAGGGAACCGATTATACTGTTCTCGACACTGCAGGAATAAGACGTAAGAGCAAGGTTGAGGAGGATGTTGAATACTACTCCGTCAACCGTGCAATAAAGACGATAGATGAGGCCGATGTCGTATTATTGATGATCGATGTCAACGAGGGACTTGCCGAACAGGACAAGAAGATCGCCCAGCTCATAGTAAGGCGGGGTAAGGGCGTTGTGCTCTGCCTCAACAAGATCGATAAGCTCAGCGGAGTCAAGAATGAACTTGAAGCAATCAAGGACAGGGTGAGGTTCCTCTTCCCGATTCTGAGCTTCGCACCTCTTGTTCCCATTTCGGCACTCGAGGCTACGGATGTGGGCAAGATGCTCGATATCGTATGGCAGGTATACAGGCAGCTCGAGAAGAGAGTCGACACCTCGGTATTGAATGAAGCCGTCAAAGAGTGGACGACGGAGCAGGAGCCGCCGCGGTCCGCAACCGGTTATTTCAAGGTTTTATATGCAACCCAGGTCAGCAGCAATCCCGTCAGGTTCCTCTTCTTCGTGAACAAGGTCCACGGTTTCCCGGAGACATATATCTCATACCTTAAAAACTGCATAAGGCGTGATCTCGGCTTTACGTATGTCCCCGTCGAAATCTCCCTCAGGGAAAGAAAGCGTAATCCCAGTCTCAACGAGAAGGGCCCGGATAAGGAAGAGAAGGCCATTAGAGAGGTCATGAGGAAGAATACCTCATCTTCTTCTAATAAGAAGGGAACTATGAGGAAACCCGGAGGAAAGGCGAGAATGGGTAAGGAGCGCGAGAAGGCCCAGATCATCGTTCGTAACTCCAGACAGAAGGCGAAGAAGGGCAGGTGATGGGCTTTTTGATTGACAACAAGATCAAGGCTGTTGTTTTCGATATAGATGGAACCTTTTATCCGCTCTTCGAGACAAAGCTCCGTATCCTCAAAGCATCCATCTTTCATCTTCCTTTCGCCCTTAAATACAACAGAGCGAGGCAGAAGCTGAGAGAGAGGGACAGCTTTCTTCTCCTCCCGCCTTTGACACGCGAAAAGAATGCAGAGAGGATGTGCTCTCTTATGTATGATAAGAGCGATAAGGCGGCAGTCGCACGCTTTCTCGGGAAGGAAAAGAAGATCTTTACAGAGAGGTATGATGAACTCTTTAGGAATATAAAGCCGTACGACGGGGTGAAAGAGGTTCTGTCGACTTTGAAGGAGAGGGGGTACAAAATGGCGCTTCTTTCAGATTTCCCGGTGGGGTCCAAGATAGAGGCACTGGGCTTTGCGGAGTACTTCTCCCTTTCCCTTTCGAGTGAGGATATAGGGCGGAGTAAGCCGTGTCAAACACCTTTCAAAGTGGTTGCCGATAAGCTGAAGCTTAATCCTGATGATATCCTCTACGTCGGAGACAGTCTCTATAAGGATGTAATGGGAGCAAACAGCGCCGGAATGTGGAGTGCGCTTATAACAAAGAGTAAGGATGTCCCTGATGCCGATATAACAGTATCAGACTGGCATGAATTGAGAGATAGATTATTCTAGAGGTTGAAATGACTAATATAACAACAATTTATATTGCAATCGGTTTGAGTTTTTTGATTAATCTTATTATCATCATCGCTTTCCGTACTGCGGACAGAAAGGACAGGACGCTTAAAAGCCTCAATCAGCAGGTGAAGAATTTCCGAAGCGAAGTAAGCTCCACGATGAACAGAATGAGCTCGACTGCACGTGACTGCGAGCAGAACATCACAAGCAGGATCGAACATGCCAACACCGTCCAGGAACATCTTGCCGAGTCGATTGATCTTGTCCTTGTCCACCAGAAGGAGCTTGACGACCTCTCGGGCGTCTGCGAGAACTACGGCAATGCCCTCAAGAAACTCAAAGTTCAGACCGAGCAGGCTGAAAACAGACTCTATGCCGTACAGGCTGAAGTGAGAAAGATTGAAGCTGTCAATGATTATGCACTGCAGTTCCAGAAGGAGATAGAGAGACTTACAACCCAGATGGGTGCGCTGAAGGCAGATTACGTGCGCCTTGTCGCATCAACCGAGCAGGATTTAAAGAGTGCCGCACAGAACCAGAAGGAAGAGAACAACGAGATGCTCACACTCTTTACGCAGTCCCTCGACAGGGCGAAGCTGCAGTTCTCCGATTATATCGCCCAGGAGAAGATTGCATACGACAACATATGCCACGAGCAGGAGCTTACTGCCCAGAACCAGCTTGAGAGCCTGAGGAGTGCTTCCTCGGCAATTGATGACGATGTAAGAAAGGACAGAGACGAGCTTTCAGAGTTTATTTCAACCATTAAGGCACAGCTTGACTCAATGGAGATAAGAAAGGACGGCATATTGAAGGAGATAGAAGAGAAGAATACTCTCCTCGAGAGTGACCGTAACTCGACTCTTGAGCTCTACGAGAACAGAAAGGACAATCTCTTTAACGAGCTGGAGAATAAACTCAAGGAGACTGTCGATGAACTCGAGAGCGCTATAAAGAGCACGGAGAATATCCTTGAAGAGAAGCTGAGAGATAAGGAAGAAGATATTGAGAGCTCTCTCGAGACATACAGCGAGCGTATTACCGAGAAGGAGAAGACTGTTGAAGATGCTCTCTCAAAATTCAAGAGTGAAAGCGAGAGCGGCTTTGAAGTCTTTAAAGCTAAACTTGAGGAATTGAAGGCTTCCGTCGATGATGATATCTCCTCTCTTAAGGACGAGAAGGACAAGACAGACGAGGAATGCAGGAGAGCGCTCGAGGAAGAGAAAGCGAAATACGAAGAGTACGCCCTCTCACTCAGGAATGCCAGAGCCGAACTCGAGAGCGAGCTCCAGAGCCTAATTGACGAGAAGAGCTCACTCTTTAAAGAAGAGGAGAATAAACTCGAGGAGAAGAGAGAGCAGTATATCGAGCGCTGCGCAAACGGACTTGACGAAAAGATAGAGAGCGCCCAGATCAATGCCGTTCAGATGCTCCAGAAGATCAAGAATCAGGGGGACGATTTCCTGAAGACGGTGTCTCGTGCAACGAGTGACAGCGAGAAGGCTTATCATATATTGACGGAAAGTGCGGGAGGAAGAATCAGGGAAGCCGAGGAGAGCCTGGGGGACCTCAGACGCAAGATCAAGGAGACGGAGGCAAGTCTCACAGAACAGGTTGAAGCCGTCACGAAGGTCAAGGAGGAGATATGGAACCTCCAGCAGGAAGAGAGAAGTCTCGAGAATGAGATAAGCGTACTCAAGGAGGACAAGACCAAACTCCAGAGCGAGAAGGCCCAGGCGAAGAGCGACCGCATAACGGAGGAGGCGAATCTCGTAAGACTCAAGGGACAGCAGAAGACCCTCCAGGAGGAAAAGGAGAAGAGAGAGGAGAAAAAGAAGCCGATTTTCGAGGAGATGGATATCGTAACCGGGCTCGAGGAGGAAGTCGACGTCTCGGACGATGACGATTGATTTGACGAGGCTCATATATTTTATTACCTTAAACAACAGATGGCCGGCGAGGGCCATTTGTTATGAGCAGAAAGAATAAAAAGAAAGGAAAAAACATAAAGATGGCTGAAGAAGAAAAGAAGACTGTGGAAGAGGAAATTGTAGAAGAGAAGAAAGAAGAAGTCGAGGAAGAGGAAGACAATACTCTCTCCGAGATGGATGCTTTGAAGGCGAAGGTCGAGGATCTCGAAGGTACGATTTCAAAGATGAAGGACGATGAGATCAGACGCATCGCCGACACTGAAAACTACAAGAAGAGACTCAGAGCAGATAAGGAGAACGCTGTAAAGTATGCCAACGAGGCACTAATAAGCGATCTTCTCGAGCCTCTGGATAACTTTTCGCGTGCTCTCGAGGCTGCGGAGACGACAGATGACACCGAGGCTTTGAAGAAAGGCGTTGTCATGGTGAAGGATCACCTGTTGCAGGTTCTCAAGCAGAACTGGGGACTGGAAATGATCGAGAGTAAGCCCGGAACTCCCTATGACCCCAACACAATGGAGGCATACGGCGTACAGGAGAAGGACGGCATAGATAAAGAAGTGGTCCTCACTGAATGTTCGAAGGGATGGCTTCTTCACGGAAAGGTCCTCAGAACCGCAAAGGTTTTTGTTGCCAAACCAAAGAATTAGAAAGAAAAATTTGACGATTTATTTCAGTATTGTTATTTTTACCGGTGATGAGGAAAAATCATCAAAAAGATATAAAAACTAGATAATTAATGGAGATTAAAAATATGGGAAAGATTATTGGTATTGACCTTGGAACAACAAACAGCTGCGTTGCAGTTATGGATGGAAACGAGCCGAGCGTTATTGCTAACAGCGAAGGCGACAGAACGACCCCGAGTGTTGTAGCATTCAAGGGCGACGAAAGACTGGTTGGTAAGCCGGCTAAGAACCAGATGGTTACCAATCCTGAAAACACAATTTATTCAATAAAGAGATTCATGGGAAGAAAGTTCCATGAAGTTGCGGAAGAGATTAAGATGGTTCCGTATAAGGTAACATGCGGTGCCAACGACGAGATAAAGATCGACATCAACGGCAAGCTCTACTCTCCTCAGGAGATTTCGGCAATCGTTCTTCAGAAGATGAAGAAGACAGCAGAGGACTTCCTCGGAGAAGAGATTAAGGAAGCTGTCATCACAGTTCCTGCTTACTTCAATGATGCCCAGAGACAGGCAACAAAGGATGCAGGAAGAATCGCAGGTCTTGATGTAAAGAGAATCGTCAACGAGCCTACAGCTGCAGCTCTTGCTTACGGTTTCGGTAAGGATTCAAGTAAGGAAGAGAAGATCGCTGTATACGACTTCGGCGGCGGTACATTCGATATTTCCATTCTTGAACTCGGCGACGGTGTCTTCGAAGTAAAGAGCACAAACGGTGATACACACCTCGGAGGTGATAACATCGACCAGGTAATCATCGACTGGCTTGTCAGCGACTTCAAGAAGGAGTACGGCATCGACCTCTCCGGCGATAAGATGGCTCTCCAGAGACTCAAGGAAGCTGCAGAGAGTGCAAAGATCACTCTTTCCTCCTCGACTCAGACAACTATCAACCTCCCGTTCATCACAGCTGATGCAACAGGCCCGAAGCACTTGCAGAAGGAGCTTACAAGAGCAAAGTTCGAGCAGATGATCGCACCACTTGTCGAGAAGACAAAGGTTCCGTGCATGAACGCACTCAAGGATGCAGGCCTCAGCGCAGCAGATATCGACGAAGTTATTCTCGTTGGTGGTTCTACAAGAATTCCTATGGTTCAGGAAGAGGTTAAGAAGCTCTTCGGAAAGGAGCCTCATAAGGGTGTCAACCCGGATGAAGTTGTTGCAGTAGGTGCTTCAATTCAGGGTGGTATTCTCAAGGGAGATGTAAAGGATGTACTTCTTCTCGATGTTACTCCGCTTTCTCTCGGTATTGAAACACTCGGCGGTGTCTCTACAAAGCTCATCGAGAGAAATACTACTATTCCTACGAGAAAGAGCCAGATCTTCAGTACCGCGGCAGACGGACAGACAGCAGTATCGATTCACGTCCTTCAGGGCGAGAGAGAGCTTGCATCTCAGAACAGAACACTCGGTATGTTCAATCTTGAAGGTATTGCACCTGCACCGAGAGGAGTACCTCAGATCGAAGTTACATTCGATATCGACGCAAACGGTATCGTCCACGTATCTGCAAAGGATCTTGGAACAGGTAAGGAGCAGAAGATCAGAATCGAGTCTTCTTCGGGCTTGAGCGAGGCCGACATCGACAAGATGGTCAAGGAAGCAGAGGCTCATGCCGAGGATGATAAGAAGGTCAGAGAGCAGATCGAGGCCAAGAACAACGCAGAGGCTACAGTCTATGCAACAGAGAAGGCTCTCAAGGACTACGGCGACAAGGTTTCTCCTGAAGAGAGGAACAACATCGAAGCAGCAGTCAAGGACCTCAAGGATACTCTCAGCAACGCCAATGCAACAGCAGAGGAGATCAAGAGCAAGACCGAGAAGGTTCAGAGTGCTTCAATGCAGCTTGGTCAGAAGGTCTACGAAGCTCAGCAGGCACAGCAGAGTGCAGGAGCAAACGGCGGTGCTCAATATCAGGGCGGCGCAGAGAATGCTCAGAGCAGCAACAGCCAGAGTTCTGATGACGACACGATGGATGCCAGCTTCGAAGAAGTAAAATAAGACGAAAGTCAAATAATTCAAGGCAGCGTGTTAACTCATGCTGCCTTTATGGTGTATATAGGGTAATATGGCAAAACGTGATTATTATGAAGTTCTAGGTGTTCAGAAAGGAGCAACCGAGGAAGAAATAAAGAAGGCATATCGTAAGATAGCTATGGCCAACCATCCCGATACTCATCCCGGAGACAAGGATGCAGAGGAGAGATTCAAGGAAGCAAGCGAGGCTTACGAGGTGCTCTCGGATCCGAAGAAGAAGAGTGCTTACGACCAGTTCGGATTCGCCGGTGTCGACGGTATGGGCGGGGCTGCAAGCGGAGGCTATCAGAATGTATATAGAGACTTCAGCGATCTCTTCGGAGGCGCGGGAGGTTTCTCTGACATATTCTCTTCATTCTTCGGGGGAGGACAGTCACAGCGTTCACGCTCGTCGAACGGACCGCGCCAGGGACAGTCACTCCGTTATGATATTACAATCGACTTCAAGGAAGCAGCTTTCGGTTGCAAGAAGGAGATTTCGTTCTCGCATGAGGAGACGTGTCCGAGCTGTAAGGGAAGCGGCGGAAGCGGAAAACGCACATGTCCTACATGCGGAGGATCGGGCCAGGTTGTATCCGGAGGCGGGTTCTTCCAGATGTCGCAGCCGTGCCGCAGCTGCCGCGGAACGGGTTATGTTGTTGATAACCCCTGCTCCGAGTGCCACGGCACGGGAACTGTACGTAAGAGCGAGAAGCTCAGCGTAAATATACCGGCGGGAAGTGATGACGGAACAAGATTAACGCTCAGAGGAAAGGGAGACGCAGGTGCCAACGGCGGACCTAACGGAGACCTCATTCTCTTTGTCAATGTACGTCCCGACAAGTATTTTGTCAGAGACGGCAACAATGTCTATCTTCAGATTCCTATCTCATTTGTCCAGGCTGCACTCGGTGACTCTATCCAGGTTCCGACAATCGACGGCACGGATGTTGTTGTCGACATCCCGGAAGGAACACAGTCTGGTAAGCTTTTGAGACTGAAGGGTAAGGGAGTTCCATCTCTCCACGGAGGTCCGAGAGGCGATATGTATCTCAAGGTCGTTGTCGAGATTCCGAAGCGTCTCGGTCTTAAGGAAAAGAGAATAATGAAGGAGCTCTACGACACAATGTCTCCGACGAAGAATCCTAAACCGACGCAGTTTGAAGCATAATAAGGAAGAAATATGGGCGAGAAGGTCTACGGCTATCATGCAATCGAAGAGGCTTTGAAAAAAGCGGGAATGGGTTCAACCCTCTATATACAGCGCTCCGGCGGGGAGAGAATACAGAAACTTGAAAGAGAGGCTCTCCTGACGGGGAAGGTCGCTGTAAAGAAATTGAGTAAGGATGAACTCGAAAGAATGATGGAGGGCGTGGACCTCCGCGGAGCCCTCTTAGATCTCGGCGGGGCGAGAAGAGGGGCATCGAGACTCATAGAGACGACTGTCGATGAATTCTGCAGGAAACTTAAAGAGGATTCCAAGGCTCTTGTTCTCATTCTTGACGGAATAACAGACCCCCATAATCTCGGGGCCATACTACGCTCTGCAGATCAGTTCGGTGTCGACCTTGTTCTCATCCCGGAAAGACGATCTGTCCAGGCCAATGAAACCGTCGTCAAAGTCTCATCGGGTGCCGCGCAGTACGTACCAGTTGCTGTTGTAACCAATCTCAACAGGGAGATTGAAACACTTAAGGCAAACGGCTTCTGGATCTACGGTGCCGATATGAACGGAACATCATCATACGGCGAGAAGTTCGCCCCCCGTACGGCGATAGTTATGGGAAGCGAAGGGGACGGAATATCGAATCTGGTGAGAAGAAACTGCGATTACATTATCTCTATTCCCATGCAGGGCCATATAGACAGCTTGAACGTCTCTGTGGCGGCAGGCATCCTGATGTATGAATACAGGCGAGAAGTCAGATAATGCACTTTGAGCATTAATGCGTTACCGTCCTTGAAGGTTTCTCCGGGCGGTATTTTTTTTGTACTGTTGTTCCCGGTAAGCTTGTGTATGGGAATAACAGCCATTTGGAAATTCTCAGGAGCTGCTGTGTTGCTTTTTGGAATGTTGTGAATGAAAATATCTCGTGGAGGTATATTATGTTGGTAGTCGTGAATCGCCCCCGCGATAATTTCAGAATCGATGGCGATATTTCTCTCTCGTCTCTCGATATGCTGAAGAAATATTATGGTAAGTCTCTTCGTGTTGAAAAGAATTCTTCCGATGATGAATGGGTAAACATCGATGACACCGATTGGTATAAAGAGATGAGAAAGAAGTATTCTCCCTCATCAAATCTCTCTTTCTATCGTAAGGAAAAGAAACTGACCCGGTCTGGGAGAGATGGTCGGTGTGCCGAAGCAATATGTCTCTGATATGGAACACGAAAGGAGAACAATATCGAAGGAAACGGCAAAGAAGATCGCCATTGCGCTTGACTCTCCGGTGACACTTTTCATTTGAGTCTTTTAGAGTGCTCGTATCATCTCTTTTCCAAGCACGGACAGCTCTTGTCTATTGTGGAACCTGGGAGAGCATGAAACTGTACTCTTTGCATGGGGTGTCGAGTTGACGTGTTCTTGGATGATGTATTGTAATTGCTAAATGATGATATAAAACGTGATGAAAACTGTGGAGGAAAAAGTAATTGTACACTAAAATGAAGGTATGAAAAGAATAACCGTCAGCGTACGCTCGTTTGAAGACATAAGAACAAAAGGCAGCTACATCTATGTCGACAAGACTCGATATATCTATTCTCTTGTGCATGGTGAACTCGAGAATTATTATTTCATCTCCCGTCCGCGCCGTTATGGCAAGAGTCTTATGTGTTCGACGCTTCATGCTCTTTTCTCGGGTAAGCGTGAGCTCTTTAAAGGGCTCTACATAGACAAGACCGATTATTCTTTTGAGAAGTACCCGGTACTTCATTTCAATTTCGCAGGGTACAGTACAAAGGATTATGAGTCGTTTCTGGAAGATTTTCAGATTGCAATAGCGAAGGAAGCCGGGAAAAACGGTGTCGAAGTGGAGAGGAGCCGTCCTTCGACAATGCTTTCCTCGTTTCTCGATCAGACGGAGAAGAAAGCTGTCATTATTGTCGATGAATATGATTCACCTTTGATCGACACATACCTCGACAGGGAAAAGTCCGACAAGATAAGAGATACTCTCAGTACATTCTACACGGTTATAAAGAACAATGATGACAAGGTGAGATTCTTCTTTATTACGGGTATAACCAAATTCTCGAACATGTCCATTTTTTCCAGGATGAACAATCTTACCGACCTCTCCATGGATGAGGATTACGCTGCAGCTTTCGGCTACACACAGGAGGAGCTGGAGTCCAACTTTTCCGATTATATTGACGCCTACATGATGAGGACGGACAGGGAGTATGAGACAAGATCTGATTTTCTCGATGCAGTCAAAGACTACTATGACGGATATCTTTTTTCTCCCGACTCAACCATAAGAGTCTATAATCCTGTTTCAATCGGCACATTCTTCAACAGCAAGTGCCGCTTCCGTCCCTATTGGGTGAACACCGGAGCAAGTACACTCGCAGTATCTCTTGCCAGGGATTATCATCTTGAAAGGATAATGACCGATGATTTGGAGGTGGGAGTGGAAACCATAAACACCTTCGATTACAGCCATCTCAGAGAGAAATCTCTTGATGATTCCCAGGTTCTCGCTCTGATATATTTCACAGGCTACCTTACGATAAGAAACGGTAACAGCAACGTTCTGTATCTGACATTTCCCAATACCGAAGTCAGAGAGATGTTTACAAAGAATCTTGTTGCAATGTTCACGGGGATAAAGACATCCATATATGCAGAGAGGGCGGAGGAGGCTGTGAGAAGCGGAAAAATCGAGGAAGTTGCACGCGTGATGAACGCCTACATGAAGGAGTATCAATACGATACACTCGACAGGGCCGAGAAAGGGTATCAGCAGATGTTCTATTCATTCTTCCTTATGATCGGAGGCCGTGGTGCTGCTGTCTCTGCCGAGGACAGAACACTGAACGGCCGAAGCGATATAGCTCTCATTTTCAATAAGAAGGTCTACATTATAGAGATGAAGGTTGACTCGTCAGCTGAAGAAGCCCTCAAACAGATACATGAGAAGGGCTACTATGACAGATACATCAATACCGATAAGACAATTCATCTTGTCGGCCTCAACTTCACATCCGGGAAGAGAGAGATAGACTCCTGGAAAGAAGAGGTAGTCGATAAAACAAAAGAGCCGGCATATCTCGGGTGAGAGCCGGCTTAGGGATTACTGGTTGAAGAATTTGTTCCCTATATCGTCCCTGTACCAGAGCATGGGAAAGTGTTTGTTCTTGATTAGCGAGTAAGCGTTCTCGTTTGCCTCCTCGAGACTCTTTCCTCTTCCCACTACCGTTATACATCTCCCGCCGTCGGTATAACATTTGCCGTCAGCTCTTCTCTTTATGGCACCTACGAAGACAAGGGGTTTATCGGATGTGTTCATGAGGAGGGCGTTTGTGAGGCCGTCGACAAGTACACCTTTCTCCGGGTCTAATGGATAGCCTTTGGCTGCAAGTACGACTGCGACAGTTGAGAGATCATTCAATTCCAGCTCCACCGAGCTTACTCTGTTCTCTTTCATGGCCATCAATATCTCGACGACATCTGTTTTGATGATCGGAACCATCGCCTGGGTTGCCGGGTCGTTGAGACGCACATGGTAGTCGACAAGAATTGGAGAATCATTGGAGATGATTATAGAGAGGGTGAGGACCCCTGTATATGAGAAGTCTTCCTCTCTCATTCCCGCTATTGTCGGTTCTATGATATCTGTCCTGATTTTTTCTTTTATGCTTTCCCTGAGCGGAATCGGGGCGATTGCGCCCATTCCTCCCGTCGGAGTTCCCTGCGAGTGCGATACGTTTGTATATTCGTTTGCAAGAGGAAGAAGGAGGTAGCCGTTCTTATCGAGGAATACCGTGGCCGTGGCATGAAGACCCTTGACATGCTTTTCAAGAAGGATAGGGCCTTTCTTGAGTAGTATCTCTGCATAGGAGACAAGTGCCTCCTTCTCAGACGAGGAGAGCATTACTCTCGATGGAGTTATGCTGTTGGACTTGATTGTATATCTTATTCCTTTGTGGTCATCTAGGAACGAAGAGAGTGAGTCGATGTCGCTGAATACGGCATTCTCGGGAACGGGAATATTATGACGCACTGTAAAGGCACGTGAGAAAGCCCTGTCATCTTCGAGACGCAGCGCCTCCTTTGTGGCTCCGAAACATGTAATACCCCTCGCCTTAAGATATTCCATAACTCCGCTGAGAAGCGGGGCTTCAGTTCCGATGAATACTGTATCTATGTTGTTATGAATAATTGCTCTGTAGACTTCTTCGGCATCAGCGGGATCGATATCTTTTAAATTTGTTGCTATATCTTCCGTTCCCGGATTGCCCGGAGCGATGAAAAGCTCCGAAATGAATGTACTTTGACTAAGCCACCAGGCTGCAGCGTTGTCCTTTGCGCCGGAACCCAATACCAGAATTCTCATTTTTCACCTCTTTTTCTGTTATTTTACACTACCTGAAAACCAAAAAGCAAAGAGGAATATTCAATTAACACTTTTTTCTTTTATTCCTGATGATAATCAATACATGATAAAGAGTTATGTTTGTTAATGTTTTTTTGTATTGAAAGGAGTGACTTTCTTGTTGTATCCTAAAATGGCGTTTTCATTTTTTGTTTGTGGAATGGATGACAGAAAAGGATGGTTAATAAAAAGTACGCTGACGACTACCGTTTGGAGAACATCGAGACGGAAAACGGTAAGATAGTAACAAAGCCGGTATACAGGGGGGAGCTCTTCGACTTCGACAAGAACGATGAGGAGAAACTTGCTCTCAAGAAGACCTTTCTGAGGACGGTCGTTATCGGGTGGGTTGTGTACTTTCTGTGCCTCCTTGTCAACTGTGATAAAAGCAGGGCGGCCTTTGTATCGCTTCCTTTGATAGCCGCGGCTTTCCCGCTCCTGGGTGAGACTTCCTCTGTTGCTCTCATGCTCAGGGGGAGAGAGGGGTACAAAAGGGAGGAGAAGGACAGAATAAGCATGAAGCTTGTTTCATATATCTTCATGACGATCTTCTTTTCTCTCGCGTCTGCTCTCTCACATGTAATTCTATGGATAAAGAATGGAGAGAGCACGGAGGATGCAGTATTGCTTTCTCTGACTGTCGCACTTCTTTTTTCATCCTTTACACTTTTCAGGAAAAGAAAGGATCTTGAAATGAAGACTGTCGGCAGTACACTTATATGAAAATAAGTAATTACAGCTTACGTTGTAAGCTTTATATACCTCATAGGGAGGATTAGGAAATGAAAAAGACTTTAGCTATTGTTCTTGTTGTTCTCCTTGTTTCAACTATGGCTTTTGCCAATGGAAGTAAAGAGACTTCTACAACAACAACGACAACAACCACAACAACTACACAGACTTCTCAGCCTGTTGAAGTAAAGAAAGCAACGACTGCAGTATATGCAACTGCATCGTTCGGAATGAAGTTCTCTCCGTTCTTTGCTGCAACAGCTTATGACCAGGATATCGTCGACATGACACAGCTCGGTCTCCTTGCAGCAGACAGAGGCGGCGCCATTGTTTATGACGGCATCAACGGCGAGACACACACATACAACGGTACGGACTACTTCTACCAGGGAGCAGGTTCTGTCGAAGTTGTACAGAATGCCGACGGTACTGTTGATTACTTCCTGACTATGCGTGACGACATCAAGTTCTCCGACGGCGTCGGTGCAACAATCGACGATGTCATCTTCGGCATCTACGTACTTGCCGACCCGACATATGACGGATCAAGCACAATCTATGCTCAGCCGATCATCGGTATGGACGAGTACTACAACTCAATGAAGAGTGCAGATTCCCTCATCTTCGCAGCAGGAAAGGACAACACGGACTTCTCTCTCTGGACAAAGGCAACTCAGGACCAGTTCTGGGCTGACATGGACAAAGCCGGAGAGGCTTTCGCTCAGGAAATCATCGACTACTGCGTAACAAACTATGCTTCCGCTTATTCTATGGACTATCTCGGAGTTCCGGCTTCCGATGTTCTTGCATCCACAGCTCTCAAGGTAAAGCTGGGTATGTTCATGTGGGGATATGACAGCTATTGGTTCGAAGGCGCAACAGCAAAGGATTACTGGAATGCCATCCTCGACAACTTCGGCGGCGATATTCTTCAAGCTACAGAAGTCGAGACAGCAGGTTCAACAATCTTCCAGTGCCTCGCTCAGGTATCGGGAAACGCTTACTCATATGGTATTGCAGCAGGAAACGATGTGAAGGCAATCAAGGGTATCGAGAAGACAGGAAAGTACACAATGACAGTCCATATGTCTTCTTTCGACGCAACAAGCATCTACAACATGAGCTTCACAATTGCTCCTCTCCACTACTACGGAGACCCCTCTCTCTACAACGGAGTTGATTCATTCGGTTTCACAAAGGGTGACCTCTCCTCTGTCAGAGCAAAGACAACCCAGCCTCTCGGAGCCGGTCCGTATGTCTTCGACAGCTATTCAAACGGCGTTGTAACACTCAAGGCCAACCCGTACTACTTCCTCGGAAAGCCCGAGATCGATACACTCCTCTTCCAGGAGTCTACAGATTCCGACTATGTACCGGGCATCATAACAGGTACATTCGATATCGCAAGCCCGAGTATTTCGGACGCAACACTCATGGCTATTGCCGACGGCAACTCCAACGGCGAGCTCACAGGTGACACACTCACAACATATCTTGTCGACTACCGCGGCTACGGCTATGTAGGTATCAACGCCAACCTCGTTTCTGTCGGCGGCAACCCGGGAAGCGAAGAGAGCAAGAACCTCAGAAAGGGTATCATGACACTCCTCTCCGTCTACAGAGACACAGTCATCAACTCCTACTACGGCGACAGAGCTTCCGTCATCCAGTATCCTATCTCCAACACATCATGGGCTGCTCCCCAGCCGACAGATGTCGGATATCAGATTGCTTACTCAAAGGATGTCAACGGAAACAGCATCTACTCATCGAGCATGAACGATGAAGAGAAATATGATGCAGCTCTCAAGGCGGCAATCGGCTTCTTAAAGGCTGCAGGCTACACATGGGACGAGAGTGCTCAGAAGTTCACAGCAGCTCCCGCAGGCGCAAAGATGGTCTACGAAGCATTAATCCCCGGCGCAGGCGCACAGGATCACCCGGCTTACGGAATAGCAGTTGGTGCATCTGAGGCTCTCAGCAAGATCGGTATCACACTCACGGTCAACGACTGTAACACAACAACATGGAACAACGCCCTCGAGGCCAACACAGCCGAGATCTGGGCGGCAGCATGGCAGAGCACAGTCGACCCCGATATGTATCAGGTCTACCACTCAAGAAATGCCAACGGTCAGAACACCAACTCCAACCACTACCAGATCACCGACGACGAGCTTGATGCTCTCATCATCGCAGGCAGAACATCTTCCGATACAGATTTCAGAAAGGCTACATACAAGTCGGCTATGGAAATCATCATGGACTGGGGTGTCGAGCTTCCGACCTATCAGAGAAAGGAGTGCACAGTCGCTTCGACTATCCGTATCGACAACAGCACAATCCCGTCAGATATGACACCATATTGGGGATGGAATGCTGAAATCAACAAGTTGAGAACAAAGTAAGTTGAGTTTACACTTTGTTATCCGCCCCCGGGATTCCGGGGGTTTTCTGTTTGTTATGAGAATATAAGTCTTTGAAAGTAAATAAGTTAATATCGGCTGTATTTTTGTTATTTCTTTTATTGTTTGACCAATCAATAAATATAGGTTAATCTGAAAAAGATTTTCGGGCATAGATTCTGCCCGTGGTTTCTATAGGAAAAAAAAGAGAGAAAGGAGGTAGAGAAAGAAGTGCTGAAATATACGATAAAACGACTTCTGTACAGTGTTGTCATTCTTTTCTTCGTAATGCTCATTGTCTACTCACTTATGTACAATATGCCGGGCAATTATCTTGAGACCAAAGCGCGTGAACTTGCATCCCGTCCGGGAGCAGGAAAGAGCTATCAGGAATGGCTGGATGATCTTAATTCGCAGTACGGAATGGACAAGGGTATACTCCGTGGATATTTCATATGGCTCGGGACCGCGCTCAAGGGCAACTGGGGCGACTCATGGGCATGGACGATTCCTGTCACCGAGGAGTTCCACAACACCATTTGGTACAGCTTCGCTTTATCGCTTATATCATTCATCGTCGAGATATTCGTGGCAATTCCGCTCGGAATACTCGCCGCGAAGAAGCAGTACGGATTTTCAGACTATTTCACAACTGTATTCGCCATGGTCTCGATATCGCTTCCGACATTCTTCCTGGCAACTCTCCTGAAGTATATATTCTCGATTAAACTCGGCTGGTTCGACCTTACCGGTATGCAGGGACGTAACTACCAGTTCCTCTCCTCATGGGGAAAGTTTCTGGATGTTGCAAAGCATTTCGTCCTTCCTGCATTGACGCTCTCGATTATTGCGATAGGTTCGCTTATGAGATACACGCGTACGAATATGCTCGAGGTGTTGAATGCCGACTACATCAGAACAGCCAGAGCAAAGGGTGTTCCCGAGAAGGAAGTCATCAACCGCCATGCATTCCGTAATACTCTCATTCCGCTTGTCACGACTCTCGGCGGCTCTCTCCCGAGTCTCTTCAGCGGGGCTCTCATCACGGAGACTCTCTTCGGAATCAGGGGAATCGGTTATGCCTCATATAACTCCATGATCCAGGGTGATATTCCCTTCATCATGTTCTATCTGGCATTCATCTCCATATTGACGCTCCTGGGTAATTTAATATCGGACCTTCTTTATGCAGTCGTCGACCCGCGCGTAAGGCTGAGTTAGGGAGGAAGAAATGGCATCATATAATCTTAACGAAGTTCTTAAAAAGAAAGACTTGAGTGCTCATAAGAAAGAAAACGAGATGAGACTTGATGATGTTTCCCGTGTAAAGGTTCTCTCTCCGACAAGGCAGGTTGCAAAGAGGTTCATGCGTAACCGCCTTGCAGTCTTCGGTCTTTTCTCCATTCTCTTCATGTTCATATTCTGTTTCCTCGGGCCCGTATTCTATCCATACGGTCAGAAGGAAACCTTCTATAAGTACGACACAATAAACACGAAGCTCGGAGTCGCAAGCGAAAGCACGTCCTTCACGGGCTATACGGTAGACTCCTCCGTAAAGGTGGACGGCAGCGCCAACAGCTATATGACAACAACCATAAAGCTGATGCAGAGCAATAATCTTGACGATTATATCTCGCTCTACGGCGACGGCAATGCATATGAAGTCATCAGGGAAGGCGACAATGTCTACACGCTCTCTCAAAGAAGTGCGGAAAGAACGGCGTCCTTCGGCGTAAGCCTTGTCGAATGGGCGGAGTATGACGGCGTCACGAGAACTTTCAAATACAGGGGAGAGAGTGCAGACAGTGAGACGGAGAATAAGATACGTACTTCGCTCCGCGGTAACAGCGGCACGGTCGAGATAGATGGAAGTAAGTACTTCTTCTCCCGTACAAGCGGCAAGAACTATCTTATAACAAAAGAGGTCGGAGGCTTTGTATATTCCTCGACTCCTCTGGATTCCTCCTTCGAAGCGGAAGCCGAAAAGGCGGAAGTAAACACTGTCTTCAGCTGGGCAGACGGCGAATACTTTGTCGCTGAGGATGGAGAGACAGGTGTTGTATATAAGGTGGGAGAGGGAAAGATTGCGAAGGTCTTCACTACATTCGTCATCGACCTCTACGATTCAAACGGTACGGTGAGTGATGAATTCAGGACAAAGGCCCTTCTTGCTCTTTACACTTCTTCCGACTTTGAATGCGGCGGCACCCGGTACCACTTCATCGCGGAGGATGATGATGTAATCAGAATCTTCGACGAAAAGAACAACGAAATAGGTGAATTCTCCACCTTCATCATAAGACGAAACAACGGTGAGGATACAATTCCCTATGAAGCCAAGAGAGATATTACATTTTCCGTCTCCGAAATGGTCGAGACTGGAAAGAGCAGCGCTTCTCTCGAGACAAAGCTACCAGAGCAGACGGAGGACGGACGCCATAAGACAGACGAGAGCGGAAATGTAATTTATACGCCGACTGAAGTCAGAATCAACAGTACGGACAAGAACTACGAGCTCTGGGCTTATCAGATAACGTATGTCATCGACCGCTTCGCCTCCCCGAGCTGGAGCCACATCCTCGGTACCGACGGTGACGGCTTCGATGTTATGGCGCGTGTCATGTACGGCGGAAGAATATCGCTCATGGTGGGATTCGTCGTTGTCTTCATTGAAATAATACTCGGCGTAATACTTGGCGGACTTGCGGGTTACTACGGAGGCTGGATCGATAATGTCATAATGCGTCTTGTCGATATATTCTACTGTCTTCCCTCTACTCCGATCATGATAATCCTGGGCTCGATAATGGATGCGCAGAGAATGGATGTCTATACGCGTCTCTTCATAATGATGGCGGCACTCGGCATCATGGGATGGGCGGGAGTTGCAAGACTTGTCCGCGGCCAGATACTCTCCTTCAGGGAGCAGGAGTTCATGATTGCCGCAGAAGCTACCGGAATAAAGGTCAAGGACAGAATCTTCAAGCACCTTATCCCGAATGTAATGCCCCAGCTAATCGTCATAGCGACAATGGGCGTCGGAGGAACAATCATCACGGAGTCCACGCTCTCGTTCCTGGGTCTTGGTGTAAAGCATCCTCTTGCAACCTGGGGTACGATGATAAACAGTGTCTCCTCGGCATCTGCAATGGCACACTATGCATATATATGGATCCCTGTCGGACTTCTCATCAGCTTCACGGTAATATCATTCAACTTTGTCGGAGACGGCTTGAGAGACGCATACGATCCAAAGGGAAAGAGGTAAACTATGGCAGATCATTCATCTTATATCTCGGGAAAGGAATCCAGAAGGATTACCAAATTCAACAGAAAGATCACAAAGAAGCTTGAGGCTGCAAGAGCCGATGCCAATAAAGATCCCCGTCTCTATACAACAGAGATGAAGGATAAGAACAACGTCGTCGAATTCGACAATGTATGTACCTTCTTCTTTTCGGAAGTAGGCACAGTCAAGGCTGTGGACGGTATATCATTCGAGGTCCCGAAGAACAGCACAGTCGGTGTTGTCGGAGAATCCGGGTGCGGCAAGAGCGTCACATCGCTCTCTTTAATGCAGCTTCTGCAGCGACCCTCGGGTCAGGTTGTCGGAGGCGAGATCAGATTCAACAAGGGAGACGGAAGCGCGTACAACATCGTCAATACTCCCAACTCCGTCATGGAAACTATCCGCGGCAACAGAATCTCCATGATTTTCCAGGAGCCGATGACATCTCTCAACCCTGTATTCAAGATCGGAGAGCAGGTCAACGAAGCGACAACTCTCCACAATAAGGAGATGAGCGAAGAGGACGTCAAAGCAAGAACACTCGAACTCCTCGATATGGTCGGAATCGCCAACAAGGAAGGCGTCTACGAGATGTATCCTCATGAGCTCAGCGGTGGAATGAGGCAGCGTGTCATGATAGCCATAGCGCTTGCATGTAAGCCCGAACTCATCATCGCTGACGAGCCCACAACTGCACTCGATGTCACTATTCAGGCCCAGATACTCGACCTGTTGGAGAACCTCAAGAAGAAGATCGGATCCTCGATAATGCTTATCACACACGACCTGGGGGTTGTCGCCGGCATGGCTGACTATGTCGTTGTCATGTATGCGGGGCGTGTCATCGAAAAGGGTACGGCGGATGAGATTTTCCATAACCCGATGCATCCGTACACCATAGGTCTCATGAAGAGTAAGCCTGTTGTCGGAAAGAAGGTTGATAAGCTCTACAATATTCCGGGAAGCGTCCCGAACCCTGTAAACATGCCCAACTACTGCTATTTCCGTGACCGCTGCGAGATGCAGTGTGATATGTGCAGCGGCAAGTATCCGCCGTCTCTCAGGATCAGCGATACTCATATTGTCTCCTGCTACAGATATTATGATGAAAGCAGGGTTATCGAATACCCGAAGACCGTGAACGTGGAGGATCTCTAAATGGAAGAAGAAATCAAGAAAAAGAGCGTACTTGAAGGCGCCGAGAAGGATCCCGATAATCTTCTGGTTGTAAAACATTTGAAGAAATACTTCCCCATAAAAAGCAGCTTCTTCAAAGTGGTCATAGGAAACGTAAAGGCTGTTGATGATGTTTCTTTCAAGATAAAGAGAGGAACGACGATGGGACTTGTCGGAGAGTCCGGGTGCGGTAAGAGCACCATAGGGCGAACTATACTCCGCCTTCTTGATAAAACCGACGGCGAAGTCTTCTTCAACGGACGCGAGCTCTTCTCGCTCAACAAGGAGGAACTCAGAAAAGAGAGACCGAATATACAGATAATATTCCAGGACCCGTATTCATCTCTCTCCCCGCGTCTTCCTGTCGGTGAGATCATAGGGGAGGCTGTCAGAGAACATCACATCGTTCCGGATGATGCGTTTGATGATTACATTACACGTGTAATGGCTGCATGCGGGCTTCCCGAGTACGCTAAGTCACGTTACCCTCATGAGTTCTCGGGCGGCCAGAGACAGCGTATATGTATTGCGCGCGCCCTTGCCCTCAATCCCGATTTTATTCTCTGCGACGAGCCTGTCAGTGCACTCGATGTCTCGATACAGGCCCAGATCATCAACCTCCTCAGGGATCTTCAGAAAGAATTCGGATTGACTTATCTCTTCATTTCTCATGATCTATCTGTCGTCGAACACATTTCCGATACGGTCGGTGTCATGTATCTCGGGTCGATGGTGGAGTTCGCTCCGACGGAGAAGCTCTTCGAGAAGCCTCTCCATCCATATACGGAGGCACTCTTCTCCGCTATTCCCGTCCCCGATCCCGATTACCATATGGAGAGAATAATCCTCGAAGGATCAATTCCGTCTCCTGCGAATCCCCCGAAGGGATGTAAGTTCCATACACGCTGCCGTAAGTGCATGGAAGTATGTAAGTACATTTCTCCTGAATTCAAGGAGATCGAGGACGAGCATTATTGTGCCTGCCATCTCTATGACAACGGGGAAGAGAAGAAGAGATTCGAACTCCTGATGGAAGAAGAAAAGAAAAAGGAAGAAGAGGAGAAGAAAGCCTCTAAGGAGGCATAATGCTCTTCAAAAAGGACAGGAGGAAAGAAATATACGAACCCGACGACGGCAGAAGCTATTGCGACATGAACGTCGAGGGGATGCCGTGGTACAGGCCGGAGAATAGAGACGGGGAGACAAAAGGTGAGAAGGTGGAGCTTACAAAGGAAGAGACGAAATCTTTCATGTGGGGCACTCTCAAAGCCGCTTGTCTTATAGCTCTCATCTTCGGCGGTGTCTATTTTCTCTTCATCCTCTTTCTCGATGTTGTTGTATTCGGTAATTGAGCTTTTGATAGCAAAATCTGCATTATCTTTGGTCTCTTTATTGCAAATTTGACGCTTTATGAAATTTGGTTGATTTTATACGGGGGGGGGTATACTGAACTCATATTTTTGAGGAGAGGAATCTTTTATGTATTCCTCTCGAGGGAGAAAAATATGAGTAAAGTAAAGGCAATTTTAATTGCTCTGTTGTCGCTCGTTCTTGTCGTAAGCTTCATCTCATGCGACGGCAATCAGAAAACTCCGGATGATGCTGTGCCGACACCGACACCTGCACCGGAACCGGAAGCTAAAGCTCCGGCAAAAGTCGTATTCGCTACGAACATGATGGAAGATGATCCGAACCTCGGATATGCAATTGAGGGAGATTTCCCGACAACTGTCGCCATGAGCGGTGATTCCTACATCGATAAGGACGGTGCTATCCACGGTACATTCTACCTTGTTGATGATTCTCAATTTACCGCATTCTGGGGCGAAGGTAAAACAGAAAAGAGATATTATGCCCGCTATGATTTGATCGTTGACAACTGGAAAGCTGCAGCTGATAATAGCGCAGGTAATTACCTAGCGTATGTAAAGACTTCATACAGCGGTGACACAGAGACATTCGAGTACGGCATATACAACGGTCTCGATTTCTGTACTATCCTCGGAAGCAATGCCGACGATATCAAGAAGCTTAAGATTGAGTACTATGTTGTGAAGGGAGAGAACTACGAAAGGATTAAAAACACTACAGATAAACCCGAAGGCTTCGATGAATTGATCAAGGGTGTAGAGCCTATCACAATCACAATTGCTTCCGATGCAAAGTTCGAGGGTCAGCAGCCGGCAAGAATCAAGTTTACTGCCAACTTGATGGGGAGTGCGTATGCTAAAGAGACAGCAGAAGGTAATGTTTCTTCTCTCTCCGCAATGAGCCAGGACACTTATATAGATAGTAATGGTGCTATCCACGGTACATTCTCTCTTGTCGATAATGCATCTTTCACAGCATTTGCCCAAGGAATGACTGGGAAGAGCTATTACGCAAATTATGAACTCAATATCGATGCGTTGACTGTTACTGATAGTAATACTGTGGGAACATATCTCCTTTACAGGAAGACAACTTGTCAGAACGGAACAACAAAGACAGAATACGGCACATCAACGAGCAGAGCAAAGTGTACTATCCTCGGTAGTAGCGCAGAAGATGTTAAGAAGCTTAAGATTGAATATTACGTTGTAACGGGAACAGCAGAGGCTGGATATACAAAGATTTATAATACGGAAGCAAAGCCGGAAAACTTCGATACTTTGATAAGTGGTGTAACTCCTATCGTTATCACAATCGCAGACGATGCTGTTTTCAACAAATAAGGACATCCTTGTCTGATGATATCTACGCCCGGGTTAATTCCCGGGCATTGTTGTGCTATTGAGTACGACACAACGTGAGACAAGACTTGAAAAGTGCATAGTAAAATGCTTGAAAAACGTATAGTAAATGACTTGAAAAGTATATAATACAGACAGTAAAATAAGTTGGGAGCTGATGATATGAGTTTAACGAAAAAGGATTACCTTCCCAGGTTGGTCGATGAGAAAGTGGCACGGTATCTTAATGTGTTCGGCGGAGTCTCTATTGAGGGGCCCAAGTGGGTAGGAAAGACCTGGACGGGTCTCAATCATGCTGAGAGCGTGACATATATGACCGAAAAGGGGCCGAGAAATCTTGCCAGAATAGATCCGAAGTACATTTTCACAAAGGAACGTCCGCAGCTGATAGATGAATGGCAGATCGTGCCGGGAATATGGGATGCCGTCAGACACGAGTGCGACAGCGACCATGAGAAGGGGAAATTTATCCTGACGGGCTCGACAGCTCTTCGCCTCAATGAGAACGATGACGATATCGTATATCATTCGGGGACCGGGCGTATTGCAACGCTACAGATGCATCCGATGAGTCTTTATGAGTCGGGTGACTCAACGGGAAGGGCATCAATCTCAGATATGCTCAACGGCACTGTGGAAGAGGGTTATGAGAGAAAGGTGGAACTGGATGAGCTCGCTTATTACATCATGCGGGGCGGTTGGCCGGAAAATATAAGAGTATCTCCTTCCGATGCACTTTTGATACCTGAAAGCTACATAGAATCTGTTGTAACCAAAGACATGCATGAGGGGCAGGAAAAAAAGAGAAATCCCGAGAGAATGCGTAAGCTCATAAGGTCTCTCTCAAGAAATGAGTCGACGCTAACAAGTTTGAAAACATTGGTCAGGGACATAGAGGAATATGAGAGCGGGGATGAGCTGATCGAGAGCACATTGACGGTCTCGGATTATCTATCTGTTCTTGAGAGCCTCTATCTCACATCCGATATCCCGGCATACAGTCTCAACTATCGTTCAAGTTCAAGAATCGGGAAATCCGCGAAGAGGAATCTAGCCGACCCGTCGCTATGCTGTGCAAGTCTCTCTCTTACTCTCGATAAGCTGATGTATGATCATGAAACCTTCGGTATGTTGTTTGAGTCCCTGGCTCTCAGAGACCTCAGGATATATGCTGATTACCTCGATGGAAGATTGTATCATTTCAGGGACAATGTCTCGGGAGATGAAGTTGATGCTGTCATCGAATTCAAGGACGGCAGTTATGCTGCATTTGAAATCAAACTCAGTGACGGCAGTATAAACGATGCAATCAGAAGTCTCTCAAAGTTTAGGGATAACGTGAAGAAGAAGCCGGCTTTCTGCTGTGTACTTGTCGGACATCAGGAAGCGGTTATCAAGGATCCTGGATCCGGCATATACATTGTTCCACTTACATCTTTAAAACCATAGGTTAGTTAGTGCAATCAATTATGAGCAGAGCATAATGCACTTTTCATCGCATTCTCGACAAAGGAATTGAGAGTCATGTTATGTGAAAAAGCATAAGATACGGATTTCTTATGGAGCTCGGGGGAGATTCTGACATTGAAGCTGCCCTTGTAGGCTTTCTCCGGTTCCTTACCTTCTGCAGCGCAGAGCTCAAGGTAATCATCAACGGCATTATGGAAGTCTTCAATAAGCTCTTTTGCATTCTGCCCTTAATAGGAAATCAATGCGTTGATGCCCGTTACTTTTCCGTAGAACAGCGCATCAGGCTCAGAAAGCTCCACTGTGCCTATATAACCTTTGTATTCAATGGTGTTATTCATATAAGGTCTTCCTCTTCCTGACATCGATTATCTCTAGATCCGATAGTCAAGCATTTATGCTTCTTAAAGAGTAAAACTGCAGGATGCCTGTCGCTCGCAAATATCACAAGTGAGCCATTCGTGCGCTCTTTGTTCTTTTGGTTCAAGCTCAACCTCATGACAATAATATGCTGAAGTTTTTGTAATTCAGCAACTAAATTTAGTTTTTGTTGTTACTATTCCCCTGGCCATTTTAATACAAAAGGTGGCATAAGTAGGTGTTTTCAGCTTGCAAAAGGTGGCAGTATACCCGGAGATATGGTTTACATCCCCGACTTAAGTGCATTGAAAAGGACTCAGTTTTAACAGGATTCAAGGAGCTTGAATGCGTTTATGTAATCCTCTTCGCTTTGTGCTTTCGAGAGAGCGGCTTTGCATTCTGCGCTCTTTCTCAGTCCCTTTACATAGCCCATTGCATGCTTCCTCATTGCTGCGGAGGCTGTCTTTTCGCCGTAGTATTTGACCATGAGGCGGTAATGGTGGAGAGCGGTTTCAACTCTTTCGTTGACTCCCGGGAGAGAGTATGAGCCTTTTTCCATGTATTCCTTCGTCTCGCGGAATATAAACGGGTTCCCGATGGCACCGCGCGCAAACATGACGCCTGTCATGCCGTATGTCGTGATTACCTCGACTGCATCCTCGGGGGTGAAAATGTCGCCCGAGGCAAATAATGCGATCTTTTCGTCCTTGAATTCTTTCGACAGTATCCCGAATGCTTTTCTGTCGGCTTTCCCCGTGTAGCCCTGGGAGCGTGTTCTTGCGTGGAGAGTGAGTGCCGTCGCTCCGTTTTTGATGGCAGTCTCTGCAACGGTGAGATAGTTTATCGAATCCCAGTCCCACCCCAGCCTGAACTTGACGGAGACGGGGATGTGGAGATTATCGACGAGGACCTTTACTATCTCACCGATCTTTTCCGGCTCCTTCATCAATGCCGAGCCCGCACCTGTCTTCACGACTTTCGGTACCGGGCAGCCGCAGTTAATATCGATAGCATCTGCATTCATCTTCTCAAGTACGGGGAGTGATCTTTTAACCGGATCTGCAGACGGTGCGAAGAGCTGGACTGTGAGTTTTTTCTCTCCGTCGTACTTCTCTGTCAGCTCAAGTGTTTTCCCGCTTCCTCTGCTCAATCCTTCCGCACTTACCATTTCCGATACGGCTGAATCTGAGCCGAATAGAGAGCATATTTCTCTGAATGCTTTATCTGTATAACCGGCAAGAGGTGCCAGTACCAAAATATCGTTTCTGTCCATGAAAAAGAGGATAGCAGAGAGAAGGGAAAGAGTGTAGATGATTGATAATCCCTCTTCTCTGTGTTAATTTTCATACTATGAAAAAGAAGCAGAATCAGCATTCTGACGAGAGTGCTTATGTATATGCAATAAAGAATCCATCATATAACGATATATGTCTCGGAGCATGGGACAGCGTCATATATGCGGGAACGCCGATCGTCTACGACACGAAGTTCGGCCTTGACCTCGGGATTGTAATAGGCCCGGCTCCGACATTCAAAGAGGGCTATAAACCCGGTGTGGCGGAGCCCGTGGGGGCATGCCTCAAGTTCGGAGACGACAGGGAATCCTATGAAAACGATGAGTGCGAGCATCAATGTCTTACATGCTTCGGCTGTCAGAGCGGAAGAGAGCCCGTGAAGACAAAGGTTGACGGAGATGTGCTGTGGATCGACCATCTTGCAACTCCTTCCGAAATGGCAAAGTATGAGGAGAACAGATGTAAGGAAGATACCGCAATGGAGGTATGCAGAGAGAAAATCAACAGACATCACCTCGGCATGAAGCTTATTTCAGCACATTTTCTCCTGGGGGAAAGCAAGGTTATCTTCTTCTTTACGGCGGAGGAGAGAGTCGACTTCAGAGAACTTGTGAAGGACCTTGTCTCTGTATTCAGAATGCGTATAGAGCTTCGTCAGATAGGTGTCAGGGATGAATCCCGTCTCATCGGAGGACTCTCGGTATGCGGCAGAGACTACTGCTGCCATGCGATGAACAGAGAGATGGAGCCCGTCACGATAAAGATGGCCAAGGAGCAGAACCTCTCTCTCAACTCAGCAAAGATAAGCGGCCCATGCGGCAGGCTTTTATGCTGTCTTGCATACGAATATGAATATTATATGGAAGAAAAGGCAGGTGCACCGCCCGAGGGAACAAAGCTGAAAATAGACCACGATTTATGGAAAGTAAGCGAAGTAAACATCCTTTCTCACAAGCTTACATGTGTCACTACAGACGGCAGACAGATATTCATTCCCTTCGATGAAGTTTATTTTGATGGGGAAACCGGATTCTGGGAAGTTTACCAGGACTATCAGGATGAGCTCTTCAGTGAAGACTGAGAATTAGCAATTTCTTTTAAGAAAGTGAGATAATTTTGTTGACCCAAACTACTTGTTTGTGGTACTTTCCATAATTGTCGTTGTAAAGCAACGCATATCAGTATGACTTTTTGTTTACGTTTGGAGGAAATATAATGTCAAGCAAGTCAGTAGAGAAGAGAGATCGCCAGAATGCAAAGCGCCGTCTTAGAAATCGTGCTGCAAAGAGCACATGCCGCACAGCAGTCAAGAAATTCGACGCAGCTCTAGCTAGTGGTGATAAGGCAGCAGCTAAGGAAGCACTGGAACTTTCTGTTAAACTTCTTGATTCTGCAGCAGGTAAGGGTGTTATCCACAAGAACACAGCCAGCAGAAAAAAGAGCAGATTGACACAGGCATACAACAAGTTGGCTTAATCGTTTATTTTGGAGAGAAAAAAGATGCAGGAGAAACTTACAAAAGCAGCTATCATTGAGAATCTTCATAATAAGCTTGGTTTCAACAGAAATGAAATCCATAGTGTTATTGATGAGTTGTTCGAAGAGGTAAAGGACGGTCTTAAGGATGGTCGTGTCATCGAACTGAGAGGCTTCGGAACTTTCGAGGTCAGAGTCAGAAAGGGTAGAGAAAGGGCAAGAAATCCCAAGACTGGTGAAGTTGTTGCAGTAGACAAGCATGGCGTCGCTATCTTCAGACCGGGTAAGGAACTCAAGGACTTTGTCTGGAACCTTACCGATGGAAGTGAAGAATAATCGGAGTTTTCTTTGAAAAATTACAACTATCCAAGGAGCCTCGGGACATTGTGTTCTGAGGTTCTTGTTTTATTATCGAGTGCATTTGTGCTCTCTGCAGCCTTTCCGGGATTCCTGACGGAGAACGGACTGGGCTTTTTAGCTCTTATTGCGCTCATCCCGGTTTTTGCGGTAATCAGGAACACAACATGGCGTTGTGTATGGTTTTACGGCTTTATCTTCGGCCTTGTATACTACTTCTTCTTTAATTACTGGCTCAAGGGTTTCCACGCTCTTGCAATTGTCATCGCGCCGGTAATCAAGGGCGGAGAGATGATTCTCCTCTTTCTTGCCCTCAAGGCAGTCGACGAGGCTTTCCCGGAGAAGGGATTCATATTGAAAGGCTGTATATGGGTCTCTTATGCATACCTTGCGGAGAATTGGTTTGCAGGATATCCGTACGGCAATATCGTCTATGCACTCTATCCCTACAGAGTGCTCTACCAGATTGCCGATATAACCGGAATATGGGGAATCATATACCTTATGGTATTCCCGCAGGCTTATCTTGCCCCGTGGCTTCTCGACTATGTTCATAATGAAAAGATAGATGTAAAGAAGAGAATAAAATCGAGCCTCGTTGAGATTATCATCTATGTTCTCTTAATTGTAATTGTCATTGTCTACGGCATATGTTCTCTCTCTTACTGGACTGACCGGGAGGGTGATAGTACGCTGAGGGTTGCAACAGTGCAGCATAACCATGACTCATGGAAGGGCGGATACAGAACATACCGCAACAACTTCAACAATCTCAAGCGTTATACGACAGCGTCCCTTTCCGAAAACCCCGATCTCATCGTATGGTCCGAGACTGCATTCGTCCCCTCGATCTACTGGCATACACGATATGATGCTTCGGGGACGGCATGGGAGGAGATACATGACCTCACCATCGACTTTGTCGAATATGCAGAGTCCATCGGAGTACCGCTTTTAACGGGTAACCCCAAGTCTGTTCTCAAAGACGAGACAAAGCCTCCCTACGACGAGGAGGGCAACAAGAACAGCGAGGAGTACAATACGGTTATCCTCTTCAAGGATGGTGAGATAGCAGGAGAGTACATAAAGCAGCATCTTGTTCCGTTTACCGAACACTTCCCGTATAAGAAACAGCTTCCGTGGCTTTATAATCTTCTTCTTTCCCTTGATTACAACTGGTGGATTCCGGGAGACGAGGCTACGGTATTCGACCTGGATGGCGTCAAATTCTCGACACCTATTTGTTACGAAGACTCTTTCGGTGTACTTAATGCCGAGTTTGTTGCATCCGGCGCGGAGATCATAATAAATATGACCAATGACAATTGGTCGAAGAAGGCATCCGCCGAGTGGCAGCACGCATGCATAGCAGCTTTCAGAAGCGTCGAAACACGTAAGAGCATGGTCAGGGGAACGAACAGCGGCATAACATGTCTCATCGTTCCGACAGGCGAGATAAAGGATCCGATGGAGCCCTTTACAATGGGCTACCATGTATATGAAGTTCCGGTATACAGTCAGGAGAATTACAGGAATACATTCTATGTGAACCACATAGATCTCTTTGCTCATATCTTCATATGGATCAGCAGAGTCGCTCTTCTGTACTTTGTTGTCAAAGAGGTTGCTCTAATTGTTAAAAAGAAGAAGGCTGTTAAATGAAGAATGTAAGCTTGATTGTCATCGGAACGGAGTTGACGAGAGGAATAATCGAGGATAAGCATACTTCAGCTGTTGCATCTGAAGTCACCAGAAAGGGCCTCCATTTCAAGGAAAGCGTCCTTGTTCCCGACGACGGCACAATCAAAGGGGTGCTCGCTTCTCTTATAAGGGAAAATGACTCTGTCATAGTCACCGGCGGTCTCGGCCCCACGTCCGACGATATGACACGCTCATCCATTGCAGAGGTCGCAGGGAAAAGACTCGTAAGGGATGAAAGAGCATGGCAGCATCTTCTTTCAACCCTCGGGGAGAGAGCTGAAGGTGCAAATGAAAAACAGGCATATATTCCCGAAGGCTTTTCGTTAATCGAAAACGATAACGGGACAGCACCCGGATTCTGGGGCGAAATAGAGGGGACACTTGTAATATCGCTCCCGGGCCCTCCGGGAGAGATGAGACCGATGTTCTACAACACTGTTCTTCCTCTTCTTTCCTCCCGTTTCAGCATTGAGAAGGACGAGAGAGACGAATACTCATCATTCATAACGGCAGAGGCAAAACTCGAGGAACTGACAAAAGAATGTGACGCCGCTCTTGAATGGGGAACACGCTTCCAGGATTATAAGATATCGCTATACGTCTCGGGTAAGAGCGAAGAAGAGAGAAGTAAAGCCATAGAAAAACTCTCCTCTCTCCTCGGACCTCACAGGATTGAGAAGGGAGATGTGTCATCCTTGTCGCTTCTTGTCGATACATTGAAGGAGAAAGGACTCACAATCGCTGCAGCCGAAAGTTGTACAGGAGGACTATCAGCATCACTTCTGACAAGTCTTCCGGGCTCGAGCTCATATATGCTCGGCGGTGTTGTTTCATACTCACCCGACGTAAAGAGAAAAGTCCTCGGAGTTACAAGTGAAACAATCGATAGATACGGTGTGGTCTCAGACGAGTGCGCACGTGAGATGGCAGATGGCGTGAGAGAACTTCTCGTCTCCGATTACAGCTTCTCCATTACCGGTGTCGCCGGACCCGATAAGAGCGAGGGTAAGAGCGTCGGAACGGTATCATTCGGGTTTTCGGGAAAGAACAGAGAGAGTGAGGCACTCTCTATACACTTTCCGTCCTGGGGACGCGAAAGCATAAGGCGGAGAGCATCAGTTGCTGCTTTCATCCTCATGAGGGCCTTCATCAACGGTGAGGATATAAAGGGAATAGCGGAGGAGTGGAAGATCTTCTGATCGATGCTTCCTCCCTGTCTCATTTCTTTTTCCTGTTATTAGGATTCCAGCATGTAAGCGGAGCTCCTACGATGATTATGGGTGCGGCAGAGCCGTATGTCTCGAACTGGTCTCCCCAGTATTTACATGCGTAGCAGGTGTTATCGAGGGCACTCGGGTTCACTCCGCTCTGTCGTTCATAGTATTTGCAGCTGTGTCCGATCGTGGTTTTGAGGTATCCGTCGTCCGTGTAGCATGCGCCGCCGGAAACGGAGTCGAGGTCATCGTCGTCGATTTCTCCGCTCTTATCGAGCGCATCATAATAGGCTGCGGCATCCTTTTCATTGAGGTCGATTCCGTTCTCCCTCCCGAGCGCGATCAGCTCATCCACGCTTCCCGCTTTTCTTGCTTTTTCCAGAATATTGCTGTCCATTGTGTCCTCCATTGGATTTATAGTTTTTACACATTTTTCCTCTCTTTGTTTAATGAAAATCCGTAATTGGTGCTCTTTGTTCCGGAATTGGTCAGTGGAAATTATCTGCTGTTTCATCGTTAAAACGGGAAATAAAGAGGCTGGAAAATCGATATAGTGAACTCTCTTTCAGGTAAGTTGTTGACAAATATTGAAATGACTGTTTAGAATCCAACTATAAAAAGCAGTTGATGAACTCTTTTATCAAGAATTTTTCTATCCATTTAAATAATGAAAAATACCATACTTAATATACTTAGAGGTATGAATGTCCTCAGACATAATTGAAGAGACAAAAGCGGAAGAAACTCCGAAAGCAGAAGAGAAGAAGAAGGTTACTGTAAAGCTTACACCTAAGAAAAGAATTTCCGTGAAGAAAAAGGCTGTTGAAGAAGAAGTGAAAACAGAAGAAGCAGCGTCAGAAACACAGGCTGTAGAAAGCACGGAGGAAAAGAAAGCTCCGGCAAAAAGAAGTCATAAGCCGCGCGCGAAGAAGGCTAAAGCGGAAGAGACTCCCGTTGAGGAGACCGGAGCCGAAGAAGAAAAGGCGGAGACTCATGAAGAGGAGACGAAAGTAGGAGCTACTGCTCCCACAAGTGAAGAGACCAAAGAGACTTCAGTTTCTGATGATACTCCCATCTCTGACGAGAGCGCGAAAGAGCTATCCGGGAGTGAGGAAGAAACAAAAGAGGAGACCAGAGAAGAGACTAGGGACGAAGGGCAGAACCCGAGAGGTAAATTCTCCCGTAAGGATAAGTTCAAGAACAAGAAGGACAGACGGCCGCAGGAGGAGATTCCTCCCGAGGTTAATCTCGACGAGCATCCCGAGGCACCGCGTCTTTTTGTTTCCGACCTTACCGCACTTCCTCTTGAAGCTATAAGGAACAAGGCCAAAGAAGCGGGAATGACGGAAGATATCATCCTCGACTGCCGTAAGCAGGAATTGATTATAAGGATACTCCGTCATCACTCCTCTCTCGGAGGGGCTATAATGGTTGAAGGTGTACTCGAGACACTCGGGGAGAGCGGCTACGGCTATATACGCTATGCAGTCAACAATTATCTCTCGGGGCCGGACGACGTCTATGTCGCATCTTCAATCATCAAGAGTGTGGGCCTCAAGACGGGAGACACAGTCGTTGCCCAGATAAGAGCACCACGTGAAAACGAGAAGTATTCCTCTGTCATCAAAGTCCTCTCGGTCAACGGCATAGAGCCGAGAATGGCCAAGATACGTGCTCCTTTCGATTCCCTGACACCTCTTTTCCCTGATGAATGTCTCAATCTCGAGATTGTTCAGGAAGGAAAGAAGAGCGACCTCTCCACAAGGGTTGTCGACCTCTTCTGTCCTATCGGAAAGGGGCAGCGTTCACTCATCGTTGCACCTCCCCGTACAGGTAAGACCGTCCTCATGCAGAAGATCGCAAATGCAATTACATATAACCATCCGGAGGTCATATTGATGATTCTTCTCGTCGACGAGAGACCTGAAGAGGTTACCGATATGAAGCGGAATGTAAATGCAGAGGTAGTTGCATCCACATTCGACGAACAGGCGACACACCATGTGCAGGTTGCCGAGATGGTCATAGAGAAGGCGAAGAGACTTGTCGAGTACAAGAAGGATGTTGTCATTCTCCTCGACTCCATCACAAGACTTGCCCGTGCCTACAACCAGACGGTACCGGCTTCCGGAAAGATCCTCTCGGGAGGTGTCGACTCCAATGCACTCCATAAGCCCAAGAGATTCTTCGGTGCTGCAAGAAACATCGAGAACGGCGGAAGTCTGACGATTATATCTACAGCGCTCATCGAGACGGGAAGCCGAATGGACGAAGTCATCTTCGAAGAGTTCAAGGGAACGGGAAACAACGAAATCGTCCTCGACAGAAAGATGGCCGATAACCGCAAGTTCCCGGCTATCAACATAAAGAAGAGCGGCACAAGAAGAGACGATCTTCTTCTCGACGAGACGACTCTTGCACGTGTATTCCTCCTCAGATCCTCCTTCGGCAATCTTGACGATATCGACATGTCTGTCGACATAATTGACAAAATGGCCAAAACGAACAACAATAAGGAGTTCCTGAACATGATGAATACACCGTCCAGGATGTAGAGATGAAATTCCTTGTCTGTGAAAGCAGACAATAGATATAAGGAGATAAATATGAAAGCGGGAATCCACCCAAATTACGAGCTTAAGGAAATTCGTTGCTCATGCGGCAACGTTATCAAGACAAAGACAACAGCAAAGAGTCTGACAGTTGAAATCTGCTCTGCATGTCATCCTTTCTTCACAGGCACACAGAAGCTTGTCGACACAACAGGAAGAGTCGAGAGATTCAACAAGAGATACGGAAGAACATCCAATTGAGTCAACTCTTGATAATATCTGGCCGGAGAGAGATCTCCGGTTTTTTTGTTTCATTTTGAACTCTTTCAGAAATAATTTGCGTTTTCCTCCCGTGAGATAGATAATTAGCAAAAAGGAGAGGGGTTTTGAAAGAGCCGGTTTTGGCCCACAAGAATGAATTTGAGATTTTACCGGATATTGTAGTTTCAGTTCCTCAGGCGACGACAATAATAGGCACATTCTCAGATTATGTTAAAGGATGGAGCCTTGTTTGCAATACAGAAGATGGTATAACGCTTACTCTGTCGAAGAGGGATGACGGGGTTGTCAGAGTTGTCAACGCCGCTAAACAGGACAAGAAGAAGTTCATCATCTCGAGTATCAAATACCGCCGGGAAGATAAGTGGGCCAACGCAGTCAAAGCTGTTTTTTATGAAGTAACAAAGCTCAAGCTTAAGACTCCCGTTCCGGGCTTCAATATCCTCATATCGGGACGCGGGGCAACAAGCGCAAGCTACTCGCTCTCGGCTGAAATCTATGTCGGCATCGCAGTCGCACTCAATTCGCTTCTTTCCCTCCATCTCGGGGATGATAATCTCTTTTCTTTAATACTCCGCGCTTCAAAGTTCAGCGTTTCCAACAGTGCCCGTTTCAGGGACCTCTGGGTTCTTTTTTACGGAAAGAAAGACAAGGTTTACTTATGCGACGAGAAGAGGAATGAGATGAAGGAAGCTCACTATTCCTTCCGCCCGAAGCTCTCTTATATCTTCGACTCCGCACTTCCTTTCTCCGTCTTGACGCCCGAGTATGAAGAGTTCAAGCTCATGATCCCGAAACTTGTCGACCGCCTTATGACCTCGTTCCCGCGCGGGACGGAGTTCAGAGACCTCAGCGAGAGGGAGATCAGGTATTATACCTCTTCGCTCCAGGATTATGAGAGAAGGGGACTGTTGTTCCTCAATATTTCATCGTCCTATGCCCGTATCGCATTCGATTGGATATTGCGCTCCGACTGGTCCAGTTTCGGTAAGACGCTCTTTGCAGCACAGCGCTCTCTCATGACCAATGCAGAGCTCACAAGCCCCGAACTCGATTGGATATTCCGCCGCTCGAAAGAAAACACCAGCGTCATCGGGATGAACAGCATAGATGTGGGATGCGCAGGCTCTTTTTTATGTCTTGTTGACTCCGAGGGTAACTTTCCCGATAATCAGAAGATAGATGAATACGAGAAGATATTCGGTTTCCATCCGGCTAAAACCGTGTTTGCACCATCTTCCTCTGCATCTATAATCGAGTGTTAAATGAAAATTCTACTTGTTAATGATGATGGATATAAAGCCGAGGGTATATTGACCCTTGAAAGGGTCTTGAGGGAGAAGGGACACGATGTTCTTGTCGTCGCCCCTCATACACAGCAGAGTGCCAAAAGCCATGCGATGACAGTCAAGGGAGAAGTCGTCATGCACCGCTATGACGAGAGACACTACTCTCTCGAGGGCACTCCCGCAGACTGTGTCATCTATCCTCTGAGGTCGAATCTCCTTCCGTTCAAGCCTGATGTGATTATAAGCGGAATAAACCACGGCTATAATCTCTCAAGCGACACCATCTATTCAGGAACATGCGCAGCTGCAAGACAGGGCGTCATGTACTCTATTCCCTCTATTGCGATCTCTGCGGAGAAAGACAAAGAGACGGGATACGACTTTGTCTCTCCGGGTGAATACCTTTCGTCGAGGCTCGAGTCATTTGTCTCTGCGCTCACCCCCTCCGATTCATTCATGAACCTCAACTTTCCCCCGAAATGGAACGGGGAAGTGAGAAAGGCGGGATTGGGATTCATCCACTATTTCGATGATTATACAATGGACGACAATGGAGAGAGGATAGTTTTCAGGAGTAACGGATGCAAAATGAATTTTGTCGAGAGTGAGGATGAATATCCCGGAGACAGGGCGCTTGCACTCTCGGGCTTTGCAACTCTCTCGTTCATCAAGATAAATCCCGTATACGACAAAGAGAAGATGAAGGAGTTTGTTCTTTAACTCCTATTCTATAGGATAGTGTTTTTAGCTATAATGACTCTGCCCGGGAGTTTGTCTCCTTTAACCTTGACGAGGGAGAGACGAATAATTAACTTAAGGGCAGAAGGAATACATATATGGATAGAATAGTCTATCTCGACAACAATGCCACAACTCAGATGGCCGATGAAGTGAAGGCAATAATGGAGGAGAACGCCGATCTTTACGGCAACGCCTCCAGTATGCACACACTCGGACGCTCTTCGATGAGTGCCATCACATGGGCGCGCGGAGAGGTTGCGGCACTTATAAATTCGGATCCCGGAGAGATCTATTTCAACTCCGGTGCCTCAGAGTCAAACAACACCGTCTTCAATGCCATGAGGGATCTTATCGACAGCGGAAGCAGAAAGAACAGGATTCTTCTCTCCTCAGTCGAGCATCCTGCAAGCATAGAGACTGCGAAGTACCTCATCAAGAAGGGGTACAAGGTGGAGTTTGTTCCCGTCAATCACATCGGTGAACTCGATATCGCCTCACTCGAGAAGATGATGGGGGACGATGTCATTCTTCTTTCCGTAATGACTGGAAACAACGAAAGCGGTGTCATCCAGCCTGTTAAAAAGGCCTCGGAGATTGCTCACCGCTACGGCGCTTATTTCCACACCGACGCAACTCAGGCTATAGGAAAGATCAAGGTTGATGTGAAGGATATCGATGCTGATTACCTCTCGCTCTCGGGTCATAAGTTCTACGGACCGAAGGGAATAGGAGTACTCTATGCAAAGAAAGGCGCTCCTCTCACCCCGTTTGTTCACGGCGGTCACCAGGAGAAAGGTCTAAGGGCCGGTACTTACAACAACCAGAGCATAATAGGACTCGGTAAGGCTGCAGAGCTTGCAAGAGTAAACCTAAAAGAGGAAGGCGAGAAGCTCTGGACTCTCAGGGAAATGCTCAGAAAGGGCATTGAAGAGAGAATTCCGAATGTAGTTGTAAACGGTACGAGTGAAAGGGAGAAGTGTCTCCCCGGAACTCTCAACGTATCGTTCCCATCCGCCGAGGGAGAGTCCATTCTATTGTATCTTGACCTCGAGGGAATAGAAGTATCGACAGGAAGTGCGTGTGCATCGGGCTCACTGGAACCCAGCTACGTTCTTCTCGCCGCAGGGCTTGATGTGGAGCTTGCTCATGGCTCCATCCGTTTCTCGTTCGGACGCTACAACACCAAGGAAGATGTCGAGTATACACTCGAGAAGCTTCCTCCGATAATCGAGAAAATAAGAAAGATGAGCACAAGGAAAGGTTGAGTATGGCAAACAGTTTCATGTCACAATGGGTTTATACAGATATAGTAAAGGATCATTTCATGAATCCGAGAAACCTCTGGAGAGAGGATGAGGATTTCACTCCAGATGGAGTGGGAGAGGTGGGATCCCTCGCATGCGGTGACCAGATGAGAGTCGGAATCAAGGTGAAGGACGGAAGAATCAGCGACCTCAGGTGGCTGACATACGGCTGTGCAAGTGCAATCGCGTCGACATCGATGATGAGTGAAATGGCGATCGGTATGACACTTGAGGAGGCTTATTCTCTGACGCCGAAGGCTATTATGGATAAGCTCGGGGGACTACCGGAGCACAAGTTCCACTGTTCCGTCCTCGGAGACAAGGCATTGAGGAGCGCCATCGACGACTACCTCGAGAAGAACGGTCTCGACAACCCCTACAAGAAGAAGTCTGCAACAATCATCTGTGAATGTAAGGGTGTAACGGACCAGATGATCGAGAACCTCGTTAAAGAGGATAAAGTCAGATCGGTCGAGGACCTCAAGAGACTTACAGGTGCCGGAACAGGCTGCGGTAAGTGTATCCCTAAACTCAAGGCACAGATTGAAGAGTCGATGCATATTCTGGGTAAGACAAATTGACAAGCTACTATAACGACATTATTAAAGACGCTCTTTTTCCGAAGAAGAAGGGCGTTGTTACAAAGAGCAATAAGTTTATCGCGGTTGTTACACCCGTAGCGATGAGTGCGTCGGAAATCAGGGCGCTGAGGCTTTCTCTCAAGCTCTCCACAGCGCTTTTCGCCGCGGTATTCAATGTGTCGGGAAAGACTGTCGAAGCATGGGAAGGCGGAACGAATACACCCTCGGGAACCGCCCTCAGGCTCATGCAGATAATAAAGAAAAACCCCGACATCCTCTTTGAATGCGGGGTTCTTGAAGATAAGACGATATCAAGATGAGAAGTAGGCAGAGCCTCCGATAAACTCTCTCAAAACAGATTCCGATGGCACATTCTCTGCTGCTATCGGGTTAACGAGTTCAAGAAAGGCCATGAGACGGCGCGCTGTCGTATATGCTTTACCGTCTTCGAGGCGCACGAGTCTCAAGAGAGGCATTGCATATGAGTAGAGCACTCCCAGTTCATACTCGAGTGCACTGTTTATCATCATGTCGGCATTGTTCTGGTAGGGGAAGAGCTGACTCTTCTCCTCTTCTTCGATTCTCTCCCAGTCATTTATGATTTCAACTGGACTGAGGTTCTTTGTTCTGCACTCTTTCACGATTCTCCTTATAAGACGGTTGTCCCTTGTCGAGATACTTGAATAGGTGTCGAGATTGAGCTGTGTCAGGGCGCTGACGAAGATACGGTAGATGGTCTTTTCGTCGAGATTGGGGATGAGGTGCTCGTCGAGAGTCTGCACTCCCTCGATTACAAGTATAGTATTCTCTTCCATCTTTGCTTTGGATGTACGGAATATACGTGTCTTTTCAATCTCAGTCGAGCTCAATGTAACTTCGTCTCCTCTGAGGAGTGCACCCACTTCCTCTCTCAAGAGAGAGACATCGACAAAGCTCTTTCCCTCTTCGTCTCTCTTTCTGTAGTCATCGAGACTCACCATTATTGGAAGATAACCCTGTATCTTAAGTTCTGCACAGAGCTTGAGGCCGCATGTTTTTTTCCCCGAGCATGCAGGACCCGATATGAAGACGATCCTGACGGATCCTCTCTTCTTTATATCCTCTGCTGCATAGTAGAAGGAGCGGCGCTGGAGTGTCTCGGAGAGTACTATGACTTCTTTTATCTTACCTGTTGCCTCCTTGAGGTTGAGAGCCCCGAGGCTCTCTATGTCGAGGATTCTCGCCTTCGCCCTCGTCTCTTCATAGACCTTGAAAAGAAGAGGGTTGTCCGTAAAGGCCATCATGGTGTTCATCTGCCTAGACTGAGGATACCTCAGTAGCATACCGTCCCCGTATTCCATCAAATCCCATACGGCAAGAAGACCCAGTGACGGGATTAAAGGCTCATAGTTGACGCTCCGGCATTCTCCGAGCCTGTTGAAGCAATATGCTCCGTCATTACGGGAGGAGAGGAGCTTCTCCGTCTCTATAAGACCTTTCTCTTTGACATATTTCAAAGCCTCGGGGGAGGAGAGCATCTCTATATCTATGATGAGGTCGTCGTTTACCGCCTCCTCCATGACACGCTTTATCTTCTCTATATCGCTCTTCTCTTTATCTCTGAAGTAGAAGTAGTAGCCGTCCCCCAATGAGTGTCCCGATATTAATGTGCGGTCGGGATAGACGAGGGAGGCTGCATAACAGAGGAGAAAGCAGAGCGTTCTCCGGTAGACGGTACGTCCTTCCTTGCTGTTGAGATACACCAGATCTATTACGGCATTCTCATCGATCTCCGACTGGAGCGACTTCATCACACCGTTGACGATTGCCGCGACGGGAGGATTATTGAAATACTTTATTTTCTTTTGCTTTCCGAGTAGGTAAACTATCTTCATGGATGACTTTTCCACGAAGGTGTCTGTTTTGACTCCGTTGAAGAGTATTGTGTTCTTTTCCATATCTAAAGTATAAGTCCCGGGAGGAGAAAAACAACAATTATCATGGTCATTGACAACGAATTGAAAAAGCTGAAGTTTGTGCCTAATGCTCTTCTTCCCGCCGGGAATATCTTACTCTCACTCTTTACTCTCAAAGATGACGAGGAGATAGAAGTAAAGAGACTCGATGGTGCAATCCTTGTTCTTCCGAGAAATAGAGACAATAAAACCACAACTCTCATATATTTCCACGGCGGGGCGTATGTATATAAGGCGGCGCCTTATCATTACAGGAA
>CAVHKW010000074.1:0-5419 GCA_963636745.1 uncultured Oscillospiraceae bacterium
ATCGTGCCATTCCCCTTAAACCGGAAAAACCCTTCCCCTGAACCGAAATTTACATCTTTTCAAATGGAAGGAAGTATGTTACTTTAATAATACAGAGAGGCGCTGTAAACGAGTGCCCCTGCTGTTCGGAATTTATGTTAATAAATACCGTCTAGCTTTTGTGGAGCGTAGGGCGGTATTTCTTTTCATCTTTCTTCTTACGTAATTTCTTTAGTAATCTGCTCATCTTTTGAATAACTTCAATCGCATCGCAGAGTGTCAAAATAACTTCAAACAAAGTAATCCAATTCATACGCACACCTCCTTATCGAAAATCTACAGCTACACGAGAACAACGTCCCCGAGGTCTATATCTCTCCGAACAGCAGGTGACTACCCCGGCCTACAGCGCCTATAGGTATAGTCTAAGCTTTCCAAGTAAGTCGAAATGGTCAGAAAAGTGACACTTTTGAAGTTTTTCTATGGATTTGAATTAAAATTGCAGCATCCCCTCAGGAAACAGGCATCACAATGAGGCTTCGGCCGGCAGAATGTGCGCCCGAGGTAATTGAGTGTATCGCTCAATCTGTTCCAGAGAGATACATCGAAAAGCACTTTGAGCTCATTCATGGCCTTAACTCTGTCATGAGTCGTACTCAAGTCCAGGCGATAGCTTACTCTTTCGACATGGGTGTCGACCACGATGCCGGGTTCATTGAAGGCTCTCTGCATATAGCAGGAAGCTGTCTTCTCGCCGATTCCCTTTATGGAAAGAAGCTCCTCTCTGCTCTTTATTTCACCATTCTGAGAGAAATATGCAGCAACGTCCCTGATTGTCACGCTTTTGCTCTGGGCAAGGCCCGAAGAGTAAATGAGTGGAACTATCTTTTCTGGCTCAAGGAGTGCTATTTCGTCATATGTCGGATACTTATCGAAGAGTGCCCCGGCACTCTCTATCGCCTTTTTGTCTGTATTCGATGCCGACAGAATCACACATACGAGAAACCTGAAAGGATCAGTGTATGGAATGAAGAAGATCTTTTCGGGTGAATTTCTATCCAATAGTTCATATATTGTTTTCTCTCTTTCTCTCATAGCCGGATTTTACTTCTTCATGCTTTCTTTCTCTAGTCTTCTTTTCTTCTGCATATACCCAGCATTTAAGAGCGCTGAAAACAGCAAGCTGGGAGGCGGAGACAAGGCCCGACTTCTCTATGACGCGCTGTTTTGTTCGCACAACCGTACGCTGACTCACTCCAAGATAAAGAGCAACCTCCTTGTCACTCATCCCGTAGCTCAAAGGATGAAGAATCCTTCTCTCCTTCTTATTCAATTCCTTATGGTGTGTTGTGTAGCTGTAAGTTGCACGACCCGAGTAGATGTCGGAAAGAAGCACATTGCAGTTCGATATGAACTCAACCCATGGAAACAACGACTGGATAAGATTCTCCTGAAAGGCCGCTGTCGATACAACGGTGCGTGAAAGCGGATTGAGAGAGCGTATCCTCATGATATCGGATGCGAGAGCAAAAAGATTGTCGCTTGAGAGTATGAAGATATCGGAGGGAGAGATCTCCCCGTCGGAAGCCACTTCCTCATATATGTAGTTGATACTTCTGTCAACTTTCAGATTAACAATATTACCTTTCTTGATAATTTTCTTGCACATACACTATTAACAGCACTTTTTCCCGCCAATATTGTCAAAAGTTTGAATATATTGATTGACCCAGCCCCCCCATTTCCATATACTCTTTCATTGTTTCGGGATGTCGCCTAGCGGCTATGGCGCCTGCTTTGGGAGCAGGATATCGATGGTTCGAGTCCATTCATCCCGACTTGCCTCTTTTTTTGAAGAGGTTTTTTATTAAACCCTCTTTCTAAAAAAAATCACATTCTCTATACTGAAACTGTGAAGAAACCGGTTACCATCCTCTTTATTTTTCTTCTTGCCCTCTCTCTCGAAGCAGTAGATTTCCCGTCTTATGACTTCACATTTTTCAAGACAAGCGACGAAACTCTTACTTCTCTCAACAAGGAGGATGTGGGTATCGACATTACGGGTTACGGCTTCATCGGAACGCAGTCCAAAAACGGCATCTACATGAGAATCGGCATACAGACACCGTTCGATACTCTGCTGAAGCTTAAGGATGAGCTCTTCTCATCAACGGGAACAACAACTACAGACAGCTCCGTTCCGGGAGAAGAGAAGACAACAACAAATCCTTCTCAAACAGAGACAACAGCACCGGAAATTGTAACGGGGACGACGACAATCGTAGACGCGGAGACGGATATAACGTATCCGGATGATCAATCGTCCGAAGACTCCTCCATCCTTATGGGAGACACAGCGACAATCACAGCGGAAGAAAAGACCACGACAAACAAAACAATCGACACAACAAAGTGGAAGTTTCTCTTCTCTCTCGGTCCGGCTTACCGCAGCACAATGGGAGCCAATGCTCTTGTCTACGGAGGTGTAGGATTCTGCCTGTCGACGGAGATCATCAACACCTTTGCTGCCAAGAGCAATACGTACAACTCGTCATTCTCGACGATGTTCTCTCTTGATCTGGACGCAGGATTCAGGGTGGGCCTCATCTACAGCAGGACCACGATACGTATCGGTGTTCATTCGATAACCCACCTTCTCGGCTATGAGGAGACCAGGACATATATTCAGGACGGAGATCCTGTCGAGACAAGGAAATTCTACTGCTACATTGCAGGTAAGAACGGCATTGTCAGTGCAACGGTCCTCCGCGGTTACATAAGGCTCGCAACAACATTCACCGAGAAGGAAACCAAAGCATACAACTACTCGAATAAGACCAGCATTGTAGGAAACGGAGTACTGCTCATCGCAGATGATAACCTGTGATCAGCGCTTGTCCTTATCTACTCTTCTCAGGAACAGTATTGCAAGAAAAGCAAAGACGACAACAAAGAAAATGAGTAAGTTCCAGCATTCCGTAACATTCTCGAATGTCGAGGCATATTCCACACTCGGACTGAGACGCCCCATCTCGAGCTGGAAGCTTTCGACTCCTCCCGGCTCTGAAGAGATAAGATCCACCACATCCCTGAGAGGGGTTGTTCCCTCGTACTCCACATTCTGAAACTTCAGGAGCATGTTCCATACAGTCACCATCTTCAGCGAATTATAGCCGCATATTGCACAAATGGCGCACATGCCCCAGCGCGCTATCGTAAAGGACGAGAGTAAGAGGCTTATTCCTTCAAGAGGAAATACGGCACCGGAAAAAAGAAGTTCGAAGATAAGAACAAAAGGCATTATCGTCATTGCAGCAGTCGTTGTTTTTGCAATCGAGCTTATTAAAAGCGCCATTACATCCGAAGTATATGTAATGAGAAAAAGCGTGATTGTCATGTCGAGGAAGAAAAGCGGTGTTACAACGCCGCCTCCCGGAAACTTGATTCCCGATACACGGCATACAGCCACCGTGATTACAGCTTCCGCAAGAGACAGAACCGCCTGATATATCATATGGGAGTAGATATATGCCCCGATATGCATTCCTCCCCTGTGTTCGCGCTTGATAATTTCCCGCTCTCGGCATACAACCTGGATGGAGTTGAAGAATCCGTTCCATATGGCAATACATGAAAGCGCAAGCGACCCCTTCATCGTTCCTTCCATTGTCTCAAGCATCGTTCCCTTTATGACAAATGAGACAAGCCCCGCGATAAGAGCCGACATCACCAGCATCTTCCAGTCATCCTGGTATATGAATGAGCGTAAGAATTTTCCGAGATAGACGGGAATCTGAGAGAAGGTTCTTCTATATTTCATCTTATTTGTTTTCATTGTTCCTTTCCTCCTCAAAGCGTGCGATAAGTTCATCGGCCTTTCCTTCTCCCCCTTCCTCCTTACGGTTGATCATCTTGATTACCTCCTCCATGTTGGAGCATCCGAAGTAGGAAAGAGCCTTATCTACTTCTCCGTAGTAGACAAGACGCCCTGTCCCATTCTTATCCTTTGCAAGAATTATCACCTTATCGAAGAGATCGAGAACCCTGTCCGGGGAATGAGTAATGACTATCACGATCTTACCCTTACGGGAGATTGCCTTGAGTCTTTCCATCAAATCCCTCGCTAGTACTCCATCAAGCCCGGAGTCAGGCTCGTCGAGTATGAAGAGCGTCGGGTCTGCGACAAACTCGGTTGCGATACTTGTTCTCTTCTTCTGCCCGCCGGAGAGTTTTTCGACAAGAGAATTCTGGCAACTCTTGAGACCGAAGATCTCCATTGTCTCCTCAACCTTCTCCTCCCGCTCCTTTTTCGTAACCGATACCGGGAGCTTCAACTTTGCAGCATCGTCTATCGTCTTACGCACAGTGTCGTTGTAGCGGATAAGATCAACCTGAGGAACAAAGCCTATGTCATGCATCATCGATGAGAACTCTCTGTAGATATCCCTTCCGCCTAGTGTGACAGTTGCATCTGCCTTTTCATATCCCGTGACTGCGTTGACGAACGTCGTCTTACCGGCACCTGATCCCCCGAGGAGAAGAACCATATTCCCAGGCTCGACTACGAGATTGATATCTTTAAGGAAAGTCTTCTTCTTGAAAAGAGATTGCTCATTCCTCTCTCTTATCCTGATATTCAAAACACCCTCGGCACTTCTGAGCTTTATATTCGAAATTTCGTCGATGTATTTTCCGTCGTCGTCGCCGCTCTCGTAGTGGGGTACATTGTTTTTGCCGAGTCCCCAGTATAAAGCGGGAACCGCCTCGAAGCCGAACCAGAGTAATATCCACCATTTCTTCTTTTTAAAGACATCGCATAACCCCGAATATACTCTCGCTGCATAGACGATGACCATTATCCCGAGTGCAAGATAGATCGAAAAGTATACATAATAATAGACATCATTCAGCGCCTCGCTCTTATGCTGGATGATTCTCACGGCCTTATAAACATAAGTGGACGTTATGAACAACAATTCGGAAATCAGATACCACTTTCCCTGATCCTCACGCTCCGCACACTGGCTGAGCTTATATGAGCGGTAGAAAGGAACAAGCGCCCATTTAGGGTTTATTCCGCACTTTTTAAATATGTGCCATAATCCGATTGTCGTTAAGACTAGAGTCACTAAATCATACAGAGTGTTCCAATTCAGAAATTCAATCTCTTCCACAGCTTTATCCTCAACGGGATTCTATTACTTTCCATCGAGTTATGAAAAGTTACAAACCCTGCTTTTATTCAAATTTGCGAGAACAACGCATAGATGGTGAATTGTAAGGCAGCTGACACACCAGCCAAATCTTGACTTCTACCATATTCATCCTAAATTTCTCAGATTTTATACATGGTAAAACGGGCCTCATTTCTTCTTCGGCTTTTTCCCTCGTTTAGCCTTTTTACCTTGTCTGTGAAGGATGTCATTTTGAACAAGATTCT
>CAVHKW010000075.1:0-8697 GCA_963636745.1 uncultured Oscillospiraceae bacterium
ATATGAAGAAATAAGAAGATATCATCGGATGCATATACGGGGGAAAAAGCAGAGATGATATCTTCTTTACTTTTAAATTAGACGGCAGACTTCCTTTTCTCTTAATGCGACCAGCAACGTTGATCCTTCTCCGAAAAGAGAATCCATAGCCGAGACGTATCTCTTTAACAGATGATCCGGTACATATGCCTGGATTGTCCCGGCAAAACCGCCACCGTGGACTCTGACAGCGCCTTCTCCCTGAAGGATCTTCTGGCTTAGCATAATCGCGAGCGATATCTTCTGCTCTGTTGGATTAGTTGAGGGGAAAACATTCTGCAGGAAGCAGAAGGATGAAGTGCCGCTTTCGTTGACGTTGTATAAGAAGGTGTCTATGTCGCCATCTTTTATCTCGCTTATCATGTATCTGACGCGGTCGTTTTCCGTAAAGTAGTGGTAAGCCCTGAGGATTGCCCTGTCGTTTTTTATACTATTCCTCAAAGGTTTGAGAGATGAGATGAAATCATCGAAATCCACATCTCTCAAATTTTTCTTTCCGAAGTATGCTGCAACTTGTCTCATCTCGTTCGGTATTGCGGAATATTCACCTGTAAGGTTTGCGTGGCAGCCGTGCGTGTTGGTAATGACCATGGTGAGTTCATACTCTCTCAGGTTGAGCTTCATGGGTTCGACAACAGGATTGTCCTTATCCTTGAAATCGAGAGCAACTACACCGCCGAGCGCACATGACGCCTGGTCGAGAAGTCCCGAGGGTTTACCGAAATATACGTTTTCGGCATATTGCGCTATTCTGGCAAGTTCAAGTGGATTGAAAGCGTCGTTGTTATAAAGATTATTGAAGATCTCTGCAATCAATACTTCCACCGATGCCGATGAGGAGAGACCGGAGCCGACAAGTACATTACTCTGTATATTGGCTTCCCAGCCTCCGACGACAACACCCCCCAGGGTAAAAGCGTGAGCTATTCCTCTTATGAGAGAAGCTGTCGTATTTTTTTCTTCTTCTCTAATCTCTGTGTTTGTAATGTCGAGAGAGATGAGAGGAAAGCCTTTTGATGCGAATATTACTTTGTTATCATCCCGCTTCGATACTGCAGCTATTGTGTCGAGATTGATTGCGGCCCCGATGACAAGTCCGAGATTGTGGTCTGTGTGGTTGCCGCTGATTTCCGTTCTCCCGGGAGACGAAAAGAGAGCGGGGGTGTTCTTATGAAAGAGTGAATTGTGTTCCTCTATAAGAGACGAGAACCTGTTATCCATCTCCTCTGTGTTATATAGAGAGCCGTAAAGAAAAGGATAGATACTGTGTAATTCGTTATACATGAGCATATTCTATTCTTGGAATAACGGAAATGAAAGTTAAATGTGTGAGAAAATAACGGCCCGTCGGGAAGACAGGCCGGATAGTTATTTCATCTGTTAATTATATGAGCTCATCATGAAATTCATGAGACCCTTGTATAATTTTGATGTGCCGTTTAAAAGAGAAGTATTTACCTCTGTCCCATCGACTGTTCCGCTGGTAAATCCAATATCATCGGTTGTTGTTAAAACATCTTTGTAGCTTGTACCTTGAGAAGAGACATTTTTTATTTCTATAGACATGCCAACAAATTTTTGATCCTTTGTTGTAGTAACTGTTGTTATGTCTCCATTTAGTAAGATACTGCCGTCCTTTTCTGTTTCGTCACCTGTTACTTTATTCCTTTATACTGAAAAGGATTGTCTTCTTCCTCTTATTAGAAACGGCCCGAGTCTTCTAATTTTCTTCTCGCTTATTAGTATGGAGAGCGCTTTTTTTATCTCCCAGTCGCTCCAGCCTCTAAGGTGCTGTCTTTTTGATAGAAGAGAGAAGCGCGTGAGTGCTCTTATTGTCTGTTTCTCTGTTAATATCATCCAATAGGAGAGAAGGGAGAGTATTTCTTTCTCCCCCGAAGGCACAAAGGCGTCGTCTCTGCAATGGCTGCATCCCAGACACTCCTTCTCCTCGACATCCTCGTTCATTCTCTCGAGTAGCAGACGCCTTATGCACTCGGAGGATGTAAAGACAGATGTAAGCGGTGATTTATCATTCGGGCTGTAAAGCATGAATGAGTGTGCTTCCTTCCCGTCTCTTCCGCCGCGTCCCGATTCCTGTAGAAACGACGATGCATCGGGGGGAACGAAGGTGTGGATTATCGAGCGGATATTGTCTTTCGATACTCCCATCCCGTAGGCGATTGTTGCAAAGAGTACACCGTCGGATGAGGAATAGAACCAATCCTCTCTTTTTTTCTTCTCCTCCTTTTCGAGTGCAGCATGGTAGAAGGATGTCTTGAATCCTTTTTTCTTCATTTTATCTGCCCAATACTCCGTCTTTTCTCTTGATGAGCAGAATACAACAGACGGCCTCATTTCATTATTTGAAAGAATTTTCTCCATATCCTTTTCTGTATTGAGCGTACGTACGGCGTGATAGAATATATTCTCCCTGTCCGACGACGAGTGGACTATGTACGGCTTTTCGCCTTTGAATATGAGATCTATTATCTTTCGCCCTGTTTCGGAGTTGATGGTTGCGCTGAAAGCGAAGATGTTCTTAACTTCAAGGTAGTCGAGAACGGATCTTATCTCGAGCAGTGCGGGGCGGAAACTCTCTCCCCACTCCAGGATGGTGTGTACCTCGTCGATGACAACTGTCTCTATCATATTCTTTATGCTGTCGATTTCTCCGTTTTTGATAAGAGCAAGAAGCATTTCAATATTTGTAACAATAACCCTGCTCTTCTTGTCTTTAAGCTCTTTGATTCTCAATCGTCTTTCTTCTCCGGTCATTCCGCCTTTAAGAACTACGGGATTGAAACCGACAGCTGAGAATCTCTTCTCCTGGTCGCTTATTAGAGCGAGAAGGGGATAGATACATATTGTGATACCTTCCATGATGAGCATGGGAGCTGTAAAACAGAGTGTTTTCCCGCTTCCCGTCGGAAGGGAGGCAAGAAGATTGGTTCCTCGTTCCTTTTCGATGTTGTCGAGGATGTGGCGTATTATGAGAATCTGGTACGGTCTGAGGTATCTTATACCGAGTCTCTCTCTGACTAAAACTTCAAATTGTTCCTGTTCCATATAATACAAAGCAGAAAAATTAAAAATTTTGTTTAATAGAAAGATTCAAGATTCTTATGTAGGAATAAAAGAGAGATGTTTTTGTTTTGGTGGGGGTATAAGTAACGGGTGCCTGAGCACCCGTACAGTTTTAGTTTGTCTTCTTCGGAGGATATGCAATGATAGAAGCAATCTCCGGTTTCTTCTTGAGGTTGTTGACAAGTCCTCTTTCTCTTGCCTTGTTGACATAGTTCGGATCTTCGAAAGAGTAGTGGAAGTTCGTGTGGATATCGTAAGTACCCTTCATGAGAGCATATGCATCCTCTGTTATTACGAGCTCCTCGTCTGTCGGGATAACGAAGATCTTGACAGCAGAGTCATCTGCGCTGATGAGTGTCTCTGCGTTTCTGCAGTGAGAGAGGTCGTTCTTCTTCTCGTCGATCTTGATGCCGAGGCTCTCGAGCCCCTGTACGGCACCGAGTCTGACGTTCTCACCCATCTCTCCGACGCCTGCCGTGAAGACGATTGCGTCGACTCTGCCGAGGAGAGCATAGTAAGATCCGATATACTTTTTGATTCTTCTACATTCCATGTCGACGGCAAGCTGGGCAATCTGGTTGCCTTCATGGGCCATCTGGCTGACATCACGCCTGTCAGACTTTCCGCAGAGTCCAATTAGTCCGCTCTTCTTGTTGAGGATAGTATCCATCTCCTGGACTGTGTATCCTGCATTGTTGCAGATATATGGGATGACAGCCGGATCTATGTCGCCGCTTCTTGTTCCCATTACGAGACCCTCGAGAGGAGTAAGACCCATTGATGTGTCGATACATACACCGTTCTTGACAGCACAGGCGGAAGCACCGTTACCGATATGAAGAATGATTACGTTTGTATCCTTGTTCTCTTTTCCGAGGAGGACAGCTGCACGCTTAGCACAATAGAGGTGGCTTGTGCCGTGGAAGCCGTATCTTCTTACATTGTACTTTTCATACCATTCATATGGTACGGCATACATGAATGCCTCGGGCGGCATTGTCTGGTGCCATGCCGTGTCGAGTACGATTGCCTGCGGAACACCGGGCATGAGCTTTCTGGCGCATTCGATTCCCATGATGTTTCCCGGCATATGAAGAGGTCCGAGCGGGATGAGTGTCTTGAGTTTCTCGATGACTTCATCCGTGACGAGCGTGGACTTCTTGAACATCTCGCCGCCGTGGAGAACTCTGTGACCTACAGCTCCGATTTCGGAGAGTGATTTGATACATCCATATTCGGGATCCTGGAGCATCTTCAATATATAATCGATGGCTTCGGCATGAGTCGGGCTTGAAAATTCAGCTTCGTAGTCTGCCTTGCCTCTGGTCTTTTGTTCGATTGATGAAATCTTTTCTCCGATTCTCTCAACAACACCTACAGAAAGGACATCTTTGTTGTCCCAGTCATATACCTGGTATTTGGCAGAAGAGCTGCCGCAGTTCAGGGTTAGAATAACCATTATTGTTTCTCCTTAGATTTATGAACTTTTTTGATAATATATCACAAGAGTGAAAAGAACCACACTTGAGTCAAGAAAAATGAAAATTTGAATATCTTTTCTCTGATTTTGACAATTTCCCGAGTTTTTCTGCTATATGATATATGAAGGTTGTTTTTCTGGTATTCCTTATATTCTTTATCTTTGTAACACCTGTCTTGCCCTTTTCGTTTATCCAATCCTCTAAAGGTGTTATCGAGATAAAGGAGAATAATTCTTCTTTTCGATTCGGCATAAACGGGATATCGGTAAAAACGCCTTCATTTTGTTTCGGCACAATCGAAGACGGGGGTATTATCGCACTTCTCGACAGCCCCCACTCATCATATACTCTCTCGCCTTATTTCACGCTCTCGTCTGAAGATAAGACTATGGGAGCACTTTTCTCTCTTCCTTATGTCAATATCTTCTCATTCCTCGGGGACAGAGACGGCATAGGGGTGGAATATAAGAAGGGGACGCTTCTTCTTTCTTTAATATATGGTAGTCCTGCCGAAGATGGAGATATACAGAAGGAGAGACTGAGGAGACGGGATGGTCATACCATATGGGGAACAGCATCCTATATATGGGATGGTATGCTTTCATTCAGGGTAATGTCGTCTTTTAATAACCTCTCGTCTTTCTCGCTCTTTTTCTCGTCTTCATTGAGCTTCTCCGTATTCACGCTCTCTTTCTCGTCAGGGAGAATCGAGGCATTCTCCTCCGGCGACAAGGAGTGGCAGAATCATTACTCCTTGAAGATCAACACCGCCTCCTTCTCCTCCGAGCACAGTCTATACATGGGGAGGGATCCCATATATTTAAAGGAATACAGGGATTACGAGTTTTCTTTCTCGGGGAAATTGAAAATAGGAGAGCTATATCTTTCATCTTCATTGAATAAGAGTTTTGTTGACGGCAGAGAGAAGAGAGAGAACAGGTTGACGCTCGGTTACTCCTACTACCGTGTAGGATATAAGGATGGGCTTTTCCTTTCATTCGAGAAAGACGGACTCTCCGTAGAGTACAGCGGAGGGGTACTTGCCGTCTCCTATCTTATGACGCTTGAGTCGGACTCAATCACAATGAAATTCTCATTCTCCAATAAAAATACACTCAACTGGACAATGAAGTATGAAAAATAGTGATGACTGATGCTTCTCTTTTGCTTATCTTTAATAAGCAGATTAAAACTTATATAATGGCTTTGTACATTATCTTAGGGAGAGAGTCGAATGAAACTATACAATACAATGAGCCGTAAAGTAGAGGAGTTTATACCTATTGAGGAGAATAAAGTCTCCATGTACTGCTGCGGCCCTACTGTATATAACTATGCTCATATAGGAAACCTCAGAACATTCATCTTCGAGGATGTATTGAAGAGAACGTTCCTCTTTGACGGTTACAGCGTAAAGCATGTCATGAACATTACGGATGTCGGACACCTCACGGGAGACGGCGATGACGGAGAAGATAAACTCGGAAAGAGAAGCAGGGAGACGGGTAAGAGCGTCTGGGATATAGCGGCATTCTACACCGATGCATTCTTCAAGGACGAGGAGGCTCTCAACATAATAAGACCGACCATCGTATGTAAGGCAACCGATCATATTGCCGATATGATAGCACTCATCAAGGTGCTTGAAGAAAAGGGCCATACATATACCTCCGGCGGCAACGTCTACTTCTCGATCGATACAATATCGGACTACGGGAAGCTCCAGGGACAGGCGCAGGAAGACAAGATGAGCGGCGCAAGAATCGCAGTCGACTCCAATAAGCGCAACCCCAAGGATTTTGTCCTGTGGTTTACGAACTCCAAGTTCGGAGAGCAGGCGATGATGTGGGACAGCCCATGGGGAAGAGGATACCCCGGGTGGCACATTGAGTGTTCTGCCATGAGCATGAAATATCTCGGGCCTCATTTCGATCTGCACTGCGGCGGAATCGACGCAATAAGCGTCCACCACACCAATGAGATAGCACAGAGCGAGGCGGCAACGGGAAAGAAGTGGGTGAACTACTGGTGCCACGGTGAGTTCCTTCTAAACGACAAGGGAAAGATGAGTAAGTCCTCGGGTGAGTTCCTGACTCTTCCTGTTGTCGTCAGCCACGGCTACGATGCACTCGACTACCGTTACTTCTGTCTCACCGGTCACTACAGAACTCAGCTCAAGTTCAGCTGGGAGGCATTGACTCACGCAAAAAGCGCAAGAGAGAAGCTTGTCTCGATAGTAAGAAAACTCAAGGCATCCGATGCGGCGGAAAATCTTTCGGCTAAGGCTGAAGAATACCTCAAGGCATTCTCTGAGGCGATGAACAACGACCTTCATTCGCCCGAGGCGCTTTCACACATGTGGATGATGCTCAAGGATAATGATATAACAGACTCAGAGAAACTTGCTGTCCTCTATAAGGAAGACGAGATCCTGGGGCTCTCTCTCGATAAGATTACTGCTTTAGACGAAAGAACAGTGGGAGGAGACGAGGAGAAGGCGCTCCTGGAGGAGAGAAGCGAAGCCAAGAAAAACAAGAATTGGAAGAGAGCTGACGAGATAAGAGATATACTCCGAGAAAGGGGATATATTGTAAAAGATACGCCGTCGGGCGCAATTCTTGAAAAAATAGTGTAACCTTTTTGTAGGAACAATTGTTAGTAAAATGGAAATTAAAAGTACCAACAGGGACGATTTTAGGAAAGTATACGATGAGAATTACGCACTTCTATTGCAGGTCGCGATGCACATCGTCTACAACCAGGATATCGCAGAGGACCTGGTGCAGGAGGCTTTTGAAAGATTCTTTGTAAAGAATATGAGCTTCCCATCGATGAACGATGCGAAATACTGGCTCCTGAGAGTAACGAAGAATCTTGCCCTCAATCATCTGAAGCGCAATAAAAGGGAGCTTCAGCTTGTCGAGAAGGTCAAGAAGATGCCGGGGAGTGAAGTGGCGAATTATACAGACTCCGCTCATGCCGTCATCGAGGAAGAAGACAGGAGAAGAGTGAGAAACGCCATCGAATCTCTTCCCGAGAATCTGAAGCTTGTAATACAGCTCAAGGAGTATTCCGGACTGGATTACAAGGCTATCGGAAAGGTGCTCGGTATTTCTGAAACTAATGTAAAGGTGAGAGTTCACAGAGCCAGACGAAAGCTCGAGAGTCTCTTGTCTTCGGAGGAAAGGGATGTGTATTGATTTGCAGATGCTGTCGGCATATTTGGATGGGGAGCTTAAGGAACCTTACAGAACCCAGGCGGAGGAACACCTCTCGCATTGTGCGACATGCAGGAATCTTCTTGATGATATGAAGAGATTGGACAGGACAATCATGCTCGATTCCTTTAACGAAGAAGATCTTGAGAAGAACAAGGACGCCATCTACAAGAAACTCGATACCAAGTTTTTCTCATCAACGAGCAAAATAAGCATCTTTCGCCGTAAGATACAGATGAGCATTCCCCAGATGATTGCGTCCGCTGCTGCCGTGACGTTCATCTTCGTCGGAGCTTTCCTTCTTTTCGGCTCCAACCCAAAGACGACAAACGACATTCTTCCGTCTTTCAGTGTCAATGCAGAGAGCGGGAATGTAAGATACGTCTCCAACAGCAGAGAGGGGCTTGAGAATTACTCCCTCGAGGAGATTTTGGAATATCTTGACGGCAAAGGTTACAATGTCGACATCTCTATAAAGGGACTCCAGCCGCTGGAGGTAAAAGACACAGTCGTCGATAATGGACCACAGGAGTGATTTGTTATTGAAAGTCTTCATCAGATTCAGGTGCCAATGGGTTTAGAAGTAGTCTGTTGGCATTTTTATATCTCTTTCATCCAAAATAAAGTTTGCAAACAGCATACTGCTTGCACTATACTCAAAATCAGAAGGAACGATAATAAATGAGGAATAATTTCAGAAGTTATATGAAGTTAAATAGGGGGGGAGGTTGTCCTAAAATGAAAAATCAGAAAGACAGCCACTCTGGATATAGTGTACATGATAATGCCAGTACTCAAGATTTAGTGTCCTCTAAAGATGGTAAGCGTATCTTCGACCCATGTATAAATGCCAATAGCCCTGATGTAGACTATTG
>CAVHKW010000076.1:0-26891 GCA_963636745.1 uncultured Oscillospiraceae bacterium
AACAATTACAATATTATGTGCAATCTGGTGATTTACAAACTCATTAAGCTGCACAAGTTCAAAAACCCGGAAATCAAGATACGGGTGAGCCTTTACTATCTCATCCACCAGAGAAATAACAAACCGGGAATGCTTATAGGTGTACATCCTCAATGAGCCTGATAAGCAATACTTGTTGCAGTTAATTCTGACAATTTTACCTGAAGACAGCAGTCTGGTAATCAAATGGCCGGCAATACTCTTCGAAGTATTATATCCACACTCTTCCATTCCCGTTTGAAAGTCAGAACGAGTGAAAGAACCATAACCACCTATCTTCTCAAGTAAAACTGATGTATCTGCCATATTTACCTTTGGCTTTTACGGCAGTTTTTCATATTTACTGCCGATTTGACCACCTACATTCTAGAATCTTATGAGACGGAACACAATGGGCAAAACGGCACAAAATCGTATTTACTGCCGTTTTATCCACATCAATTAAATTTCTTTCCTTCTCTGTCATTTTTGCGCAAAGAAAAAGGGAACCACACTTAATGCAGTTCCCCTATTGGAGGTGAGGAGACTCGAACTCCTGTCCTAACAGTCTCTTCATAAACGTCTACGAATGTAGTTCAACGTCTAATCTTAGTCACGCTCTAGGAGGCTGAACTCTCGTTGAGCATGAAGCATCCCCTTATTGTCTCCACTGCGCCGGGGCATTCACAATGGATAAGTCTCCTTTGTTAAATAAGAGAGTCCACCGGAGACCCAATTTTCCCTCTTTTTGCTTTACCGCTTACGCAGCAAGAGCAAATGCTTCAGATTCGACTGAATAGTCATCTTCTTTCTTAGCATTTAATTTTTTTTGCCGGTTTAACAAGTCAGCGCTTGATTCGCAGTCTATGACAAAGCAAAGCCAGTCGAAACCAAAACACCCCCAAGTGTTTGATATTAATTTAATCAAAAATCAGAAAAAAGAAAATAGCTTTACAGAGATTGAAGAAAAGAGAAAGTCTTATCACCCCACTCCTTGAGATCTCTGAAGACGAATTGAGCCTTGTTATCAAGATAAGTTTCATCTCTGTTGACTATGACGACCTTCTTATTGTTGTTGACGCTGAGCCATGGAAGGGTTGCAACAGGATTGACTACAAGGGAAGTACCGAGAACTATGCAGAGCTCTGCATTCTCGAAGGAGCGGTAAGCCCTGTTGAGAATTCCCTCGTCAAGAGATTCGCCGTAGAATACGATATCGGGTTTAAGGAGAGAGTGGCAGTAATCACACTTCGGATATGGATTACCTTTGAGGCGCTCTCTGGTCTCGGGGAAAGAATATTTTCTATGGCAGGATGTACAGGAGGATGTTCTTAGCGTCCCGTGGAGTTCATATACCTTCCCGCTTCCGGCATAGGTATGGAGTGAGTCGATATTCTGTGTAAATATACCATCGCTGAGAAGTCCCTTTTTCTCCATGAGGACAAGAGCGTTATGAACAACATTCGGCTTATACTCTTTATCTGAATACCATCCGTTTCTCGCCCATGCATAAAACTCCTCCGGGTGTGACATGAAGAAGTCTATATCAAGAAGAGACTCGACTGAGAGGGATCCGAACTTCTCTGAATATACCCCGCCCTCGCTTCTGAAATCGGGAATACCCGAAAGCGTACTTATTCCGGCGCCCGTGAGGACAACCGTGCTCCTACTCGACTTAAGAAGATCAAAAAAAGAATCGTAGTTACTCACATTCAACTCCTCTGAAGGTATTACCGGAGAGCGTATCGGCCTTTACTTTTATTACATCACCGATGATATGTTCTCTCTTCGGTTCGACTGAATAATAGAAATTGTGCTCGTCACGCGCGAGATATCGGGAGCTGTCGTCGCGGCTGAGATTGGTTATCACAGCTTTGACGGAGAGAGGTAGTGCATTCTCCCTTATTCTCTTCTGTCTCTCGAGCTGTTCGTTTATAAGCCTCTCGAGTCTCCTGTTCTTCGTCCCGATATCGATCTGGCCCTCCATTTCGGCGGCTCTTGTACCCTCTCTGGGGTTATAGTAGTACATGAAGGCTTCTGTCGGCCTCATTATCTCCATCATCGAGAGTGTTTCAAGATACTCCTCTTCACTCTCCGTCGGGAAGCCGACAATGACATCGGTTGAAAGCGTGAGAGACGGAATCCTTTTATACATATCCTCGACAAGCTCTATGAACTTCTCTCTTGTCGTATGACGGTTCATAAGTGTAAGAATACGTGTATTTCCCGACTGCATAGGAAGATGAATATGCCTCGAGAGCTTATCGTTGCTCCCGAGTAAATCAATAAGATGAGAAGAGAAATCCTTGGGGTGAGGAGACTCGAATCTCACCCATTGAATGTTATGCATATACGGTGTGATTATTTCGAGGAGTGTCGGGAAGTCGATTTCCTTTCCGTTATAGAGTGATGAGTAGGAATTCACGTTCTGCCCCAGCAGCGTTACTTCTCTTACATTTCTCGACTCAAGATATTTCACTTCTTCTATAATCGACTCGACCGGACGCGATATCTCCCGGCCTCTTACATAGGGAACAATGCAGTAAGAGCAGAAATTATTGCACCCGTTCATAATGGGAATGTATGAAGAGAACTCACCTTCCTTGTAGTAGGAATCGAGGAACGAATATTTCTCACCTTCTTCAATCTCGCCTTTTGTTATAAACTGTGCAATTTTGTCCTTCTCTTCATTCGACGCAACATAATCGACAAATGGTGCCTCTTTCTTCAATTCGTCCCTGAGGCGCGATGCCATACACCCAGTCACAATTAGAGTGAGATCCCTTTTTTTCTTGATAGCGTGGTAGAACCCGAGCCGCCCCCATATTCTGTTCTCCGCAGTCTTACGTACCGAGCAGGTGTTTATGATGACTGCATCAGCCTCATCCGGGTTATCTGTACTCTCGAGTCCCCTTCCCTTTAAAAGAATCTCTATTGCGTTGCTTTCGGCCGTATTCATCTGGCAGCCGTATGTTTCGATTAAATATTTCTTCATTATCCTCTATTTTCTGCACACTCGAGTGTGTTCATCATCAATGCCGTTACAGTCATTACTCCAACTCCTCCCGGAACAGGCGTAATTGAAACATCCCTATCAATAAAAGAAGCAAAGTCACAGTCCCCCGTGAGTCTGTATCCTCTTTTCGCAGTTTTATCCTCCACCCTGTTGATCCCGACATCGATAACGACTGCTCCGTCCTTTATAAACGATGAGTCGATGAAGTTCGGTTTCCCGACGGCAGCAATTACAATATCGGAGGCGAGTGTTATTTCCTTCAGGTTTTCCGTATATGAATTACAGAGAGTAACTGTTGCATCATAGCCTGGATTGGAAAGGATAAGAGCCATGGGCTTCCCCACAATGTTACTGCGGCCTATGACACATACTCTCTTTCCTCTTGTCTCTATATTCCAATATTTCAATATCTCGAGTATTCCCCTCGGGGTGCACGGTATATGAGTCTTTTGATTGAGGAAGAGAGAGCCCAGAGAATAAGGCGTAAAGCCGTCAACATCCTTCTCCTTCCTTATTGCATTTATCACCCTCTCCTTGTTTATATGCTCAGGAAGCGGAAGCTGCACAAGAATTGCGTCTATATTGTCATCGTCGTTAAGACGCTCTATGAGTTCTATTACATCACTCTCCAAAGAATCTTCACTTAAGGAATATTGAAAATGCATAAAGCCGAGAGAGGAGCATCTCTTGGCCTTGCTCTTGACGTAAGAGAGGCTCGCGGGATCATCACCGACGAGGACGACAGCAAGAGATGGCGCTCTATTTCCTTTATTTATAAAGAGTAAACTTTCTTCTTTCAAACTATCGAGTATTTTCTCAGACAGTTCCTTACAATTTAATTCAACCACATATAAATGATACTTCATACTCGTTATTTATAACAATAGTCAATTTGAAAGAGAGGGCGATTTAGAGTATACTGTCGCCATGAAAAAGAAATTACTTGTAGTATTGCTTATGGCACTCATGCTTATGTTCTCGCTTGGTGCCGAGGATTATTATGATGCCTCCTCGCAGATCTTCACAATTACAATAGGTGCAGACCTCCCCTTTACCAATTCATATGTCGGAAGCAGCGGCAACTGGGAGACCGGACTATGGTGGGGAGAAAATGGAACCCACTTCAATATCGGGGGATACGGCTCGATAGACTATTCCGTCTTCATAAACAACAAGATAGCTCTAGGAGGCGAGATCGGCTACCAGTTCAATAGATGTACGGACGAGAAACTCTTTACTCAGGTTCCTCTCCTGTTCAAGGTAACATATGTCCCTCTTCAGGGTAAATTCGAACTCCTCCTCTCGCTCGGTGTGGGGTTGAACTTCCTCAGCTATCAGGATAAGAGCATGCTCAGCCCGACAATCACCCTATCTGCAGGTGCAAGGTACTTCTTTACAGATAACTGGGCTATCGGACTCAAGAGCGGAATCAACTTCACGGCAGAGCTCTATTTCAAATCAGAGAAGAACGGACTTCACACCTCCATTCCATGTCAGCTCTACGCTTCATATAGACACTAAAGGATAAAAGCATGAAAAGAACATTATTTGTAATATCTACATTATTAATCTTACTTCTTGCCGTCTCCTGCAACATGGACTCCTCGACAGGTCTCTTTTATGAAGCAGGTACATCGGTGAAAAAGGAAAGCTACACGATTCTCAGCGTACTCGGCAGGGTCGATACCCAGAAATATATAGTCGCGTCCTCCGAAGGCGTCTTCTACTTTGACGGCTCATCGGGCACAAAAGACGTAATCGGAACACACAATATAGCAACGCATGCATTTATGGCAAAAAAAGGGAGTAGCAGCAACGGCTGGGAATGCTACTACTACGATGAAACCAACAGTAAATATATGATAATTTACCAGTCGGGTAAGACAGATGAATTCAAAGGAATAGATGCTTCTACATATTCCTTCAAGAGTTCCTCCTTCGAGAATATTAATGGCACAGACTACGCTCTCGTCTTTGATATTAAGTCAGGCAACAATGCAGGAAAGTGCGCTGTCTTCTATGGAACAGCTGAAACACTCTCCGGCACTTCACCAACCATAAGAGAGACAGAGTACACCAATGTCAGCTACATAGGAGGCAAAGTCTTCATAGGGGAAAAAGACGGGAAAGAATATTACTTCACATATGATGGTGCTACTCTTTCAGAAGGAACTGACAACTCCTCACTCAAATATCGCTCTCACTTGAACGGCTACTACGTATCTCTGACACCCAAGTTCTACTCCGGCACGACAGATATAACTCCCTCAAGCACATCAGGCAAAAACTATACTAAGTGTGTCACCTACGATGATGCAACAACTACATATTTCTTCCTTGACGGTGCAAGCGTCATATATAAGTGTTCTGGAGCTACGGTAACGACTGTTTCAATATCGGGACTCTCGAATATCGAAGTCAAGGCAGTTGCCGGCATTGTTGATTCAAATTATATCAACGTAATTACAGCTGAGAACGGAGCTCAATGTATAAATATGGCAGATAACAAGATAGAGTCAGGTTCAACCTGGAAATAAAGAACAAGCAAATATAAAGTACACAGCCACATTGGAGATGTCTTCAGTGTGGTTTTTCTTTATGTATTATCATCGTCTTCGCGATGCAGCTGTTCAATATGTACTTAGAAGAAAGCAAACTTGTTTGTCTAACTTGTACAAACAAGTTTATCATGCTATCATCAACTCATCAAAGGGTGTAATGAATGCTTAAGGTGGATTGTGATTATAAAATAAAGGAAGATATTCTCTTCTTACTTGAAACGGAAAATATCAACTATCTCGAGCTCTCTGATAAAACGGGAATATCGAGATCGGCAATGGATTCGATAATTAATGGCGGCAGAGCACAATCATCTGTCTATGAAAAGCTCTACTCATATTTATATAGGTCAAACTACCACCTTAATCCTGTCAAAGAAGAGATAGAAAATGAAAGAGGCAGCTCTCTCCTCTTTCATGGATCAAAATATGGCTTAAAAGAAATCTCATCAACAGGCTCAAGAGAAAGATGTGACTTCGGATGCGGATTTTATCTCGGGGAGAGTTATAATCAGGCCCTGTCATTTGTATGTGAAAAGGAAGGCTCTTCTGTATATTCATTCAGGAGTTCCTTTGATGATTTACGTATCAAGAAATTCGAGTGCGATCTGGATTGGATGCTGGCAATCTCTTCTTATAGAGGAAACTTAAAAACATATTCCATGACAGAGAGGATAAGAAAAATAATAGAAGATATTGAAAAAGCCGATGTAGTCATAGCACCCATAGCCGACAACAAGATGTTCTATATAATGTCGCAGTTTATCGACGGCGATATTAACGCTGATGTTGCTCTCCATTCTTTATCGGCATCAAAACTCGGTCTCCAATATATCTTCAGGACGGAAAAAGCGATAGATACATTGACACCCATAGAAAGATACTACATATCAATCCCAGAACGAGAGGATTGTATAAAGAAACAGACAGAGCGCGGTTATGAAATCGATACCAAGCTTCGTCTCGCTAAGAGAACTTTCAAAGACGGTCTCTATATTGAGGAGATATTGAAATGAGGGAATTCGATCACAATGGACTCTTACTCTGTGAATATCAGGGGAAGCTCTTCGAGAAATCATATGACCTCAATATTTCAAGTCCGGTCTTCTTAAGAAGATTTCTTCATTCTGATCTTGTAAAAGAACTTGATATGAATAACTCTGTTTTTGTATCCCTTGATGTTAATGATGGGATACTGAGTATAGAAGAGCAGTTCGGAGAGAGTAATTACGGAAAGGTGAAATATTCCCCCTCTTCCCTCTTCTGGATTGGTTATATGTACCGGTACATCTCATATACACGCGACTGCTCAACAAAGCTTGTCATGTCATGGTTTAACTATAGACAGATGAATGATGTATACTACTCATTCCATACCCAGGATCCGGAATGGTGCATTAAGAGCCTTCTTGAAATTAACAATCTCAATGAAGATATACTCGATAAGAACAAGCGCCTTAAAATGGTAATCAAATCAAAAAGATATGGAGTAGATACTTTTTCCTCATTTAAGCTCACGCCAAAAGATGAGAGTGTATAGCAATTCCCTTCATTCATGGCGAATAATCTAAGCCGTAACCTTCACATATCGGGATTTTCATGTAATATAAGAACATGGAAGGCACAAAAGAGATATTACCCCAGCTGAACACATCAGACGACATAAGACGAAAAATATACACAATCCGCGGCGAGCAGGTAATGCTGGACTCGGATCTGGCTGAGATTTACGGCTATGAGACGAAGAACTTCAACCGTCAGGTAAGGAACAATATAGAGAAATTTGATGAAGAAGATTTCATGTTCAAGCTTACCGAGGAAGAGTTTCAAAACTTGAGGTGCAAAAATTTCACCTCAAGTTGGGGAGGAAAAAGATATCTTCCATATGTCTTCACAGAACAAGGCATTTACATGTTAATGACTGTTCTCAAAGGTGAACTTGACGTTAAACAAAGCAAGATGCTTGTTAAGCTTTTCAAAGATATAAGACAGTATCTTTACGAAAACGCCATAGTCTTCAACAGATTGGACAGACTTGAAATTAGACAGTTCGAAACTGACCGGAAGTTTGAAGCTATATTCAAGAAGCTTGAAGCTATATTCAAGAAGCTTGAAGAGCCGAGAGCAAAGAAGGCAGTACTCTTCTTCAAAGGTCAATTGTTTGATACATTCTCATGTATAGCCGACATAACAGCTTCGGCCGAGAAGGAGATTATCCTTATCGACGGATACACCGACACGGCAACGCTCGATCTCCTTTCAAAGAAGAAAGAAAAAGTGTGTTGAAATATACACAGATGAAAAACACTCGAAGCTTACCGAGAGCGAGATTGTTGCTTTCTATAAGGAGTATCCGACCCTCTCGGTGAAGTATACGACGGAGTTCCATGACAGATTCATGATTCTCGACAGAAAAACTCTCTATCATATCGGGGCATCTATAAAAGATGCAGGGAAGAAAGCCTTCGAGATAAGCATAATCAATGACGAGAAGCAGACAAAGGAAATTCTATGTAGGCTTAATCAATCCTTGCAGATTTCGTGAAGTATTCTCTTCACTTCCTCGTCTGTATATACCTCTTCTATCTCCTCATCCGTCAAGCCGATGAACTCATGACATGTGTAGTGAATCCAGAGATAGTCATCCTTGCTCTTGAGAACATGCTTACGGCAGTAATAATCAGGCTGCACAGGAAGAGCCGGCTTGCCGTCAACCCAGTGATAGAGGGAAACCTTGTAGTCGTAGACAGCGACCTTTATATCCTCTCTCGGTATACCATTCGCCATGATAGTATCGCAAAGGGAGTTGACTGTGAGGCCTGTGTCGAAGATGTCGTCGACAATGAGGACCTTCTGTCCTTTCTTGAGATTCTTCGGAGACCACGTCCATCCGTCTATATCGACCTTATTAGTGTGCTCTACAAGCTTTCCGTAGGAACGTGCGACAACAGCTGCATAGAAAGTAGGAGTATGGTTGATCTTTGAGAGCTGGAGTTTATAATACTCGCTTATGACGTTGGCAAGGTATGCGCCGCCCCTCAGGGAGTCGTAGATGACATCCGGAATAAAGTGATCCTCCGTATACATCTTATGCGCAAGCTTGATGCCTGCATCCCTTATCATATCACAAGTAATAAAATCCTTCTTCGGCTGCTCCATATACCTCTCCTTTTATATCTCAGTTAAAATCTCAAGTCCGTTATCTGTAATTGCGACAGTATGCTCCCAATGACACCCGTATGAGCCGTCCATAGTCTTCACTGTCCAGTTATCTTTCAGCACTTTGTATTTGGAGCTTCCGCCCATCATGAGCATAGGCTCTATTGCAAATACCATCCCCGGCCTTATCCTCGGGTTCGGCATATCGAATGCAACATAGTTCGGAACTTCCGGATCCTCATGCAGATCAAATCCGACACCGTGGCCGCAGTAATCCTTGAGAATGCCGTAATGGAACTTCTTTGCATAACCTCCGACCTCGCGTCCTATGTCGAGTATACGGGCATTTTTCTTCGATGCCGCCTCGATTCCGAGATAAAGCGCCCTTCTCGTCTCTACGTTGAACTGGTGTACTTCAGGAGTAACGCGCCCTATCTCATAGGTATGTGTACTGTCTGAAATATAACCGTCGAGATCGATACATACATCAAGTGACATAAGGTCACCGTTTTCAAGTATATGACGCTTACTCGGTATACCGTGGATAATCGTATCATTGACAGATGTACACGATACGTTCGGATACCCGAAATACCCCTTGCACGGTCCCTTTGAATGATGCCGGCGCATGAAGTCTTCACACATTCTGTCGACATCCCAGGTCGTACAGCCTTCCTTGATTCTCTCCCCTACGCTCTCGAACATTTCAGCAAGAAGCTTACATGAGGAACGGATCTTATCAATTTGATAACTATCCTTGTATTGAATCATCTCTGGCCTCTTACATAGGCATCGAGAATACCGTTGATGAACTTGAATGAAACATCATTACTCAGCTCCTGCGAGAGTTTCACAGCCTCATCAATAACAATCGTCGGATGTGTTTCCTTATCATAAAGGAGCTGGAAGAATGAAATACGGAGAATGGCCCTGTCGACCATATCGATCATCTCGATGGGACGGTTTGTCGAATATGTCCTGATAAGATTATCGCATTCCTCAAGGTGTGAAATAGTGCCCTCAATCAAAAACTGGGCATAAACTTTCACACTCGATGAGAGAGCTTCAATCTCCTCGTCATTCAATCCCTGAAAAAGAATCCACTCTTCCTGAGGCGGAAGAGAGGAGTTTAAATCTAATGAATAAAGGGTTCCTACTGCGATTTCCCTTGCTCTGTGGCGGTCTACTTTAATACTCATTGTTCTTTATAGATAATGTTGATCTTTGCCTGGCTTCTGAGGTCGGAAAGAAGTGAATTATAAGCATTGATGAAAGCATATTGTGCATTCTGATAGTACAAGCCTTCCTTAATGTATTCATATACCGTAACACCATAATTCTCGATGGTGTCATCTAGAGTGAGTATCTTTGCATCCTGATGAACAGTACACTTTGCTATGCAGTAATATTCGGGAGTGTCGAATACGCCGTCGAGGTCACCCGCTTCCATGTTCATGACAGCATCGACGAAATCATCACCCATAAGAGAGCGGTATGCATCGCTGTCATTGATAAAACCGCAGTCCCCTGCATTTGCTTTGCTGCTCTCGTCATCGGAGTATGTCTGAACAGCCTTCTCGAATGTAATGGTTCCCTTCTGGAGCTGTGAGTACACATCCTTGAGAGTTGCCAGGTTCTTTTCATTGGTGCTGCTATCTGATGTTTTCTTTGCTGTAATCAACGAGAGTCTCACTCTTTCGGGGGTCATGAAGGAAGAGGAGTTCTGTCTGTAGAATGTCCTTATCTCCTTATCTGTCGGCTCTGCAACGTCACTCAGCATATCGCTCTTGACGGCAGATACGTACTGCTGTGCCGTATACTGCGTTTTAAGATAGCTCTTATAAGCAGCGACAGTCGTATAGCTCTCTTCGACAAGCTCTTTAAACTCGTCATCGGTCATTGTTATGCCGTTCGAGCTCTCGATATTCATCTTCTGCTGGGCATAGAGCATCTCGACATCGCTGTCGGAAACACTGTAGCCGTCACGTGCGGCACCTTCTGAAATGAGAAGATCATCGATGAGGGAATTAAGAACCTCAAGCTTTGTAACCGAATATCCCATAGATACATATTTCTCATACTCGGAGTTGAGAGTATCCATACTTATAACTTTGGTCTTTGTCAGATTGACAGTTGCGGCGGGACTGTTTAGAGTCGCGCTCGAGAGCGAAAAAGCAACCAAAATCATTAATGAAACGATAGATAATAGTTTCTTCATAAGTTTTAATAATTCCTTTCCACGTTAATATTTCCGGCAAAATTTTCAGCCTCTGCCTTCCTGGAGACAAAACTACTTGTCTTGAGAATAACCCCCTCCCCTTCAATTATATCCATAAAAGCCTTCATAGCCTTGATCCTGAAGAAGGAGTTTTTCACTAAAACTGTTGCAGCTCTTTTACCCGATATGTTCCCGCAGTTGTTCAAATAGGTCGTAAGTGACGGATTGAACTTCCTGCTGAAAAACGAGTTTGTCTCACCTATGAATATAAGATAATCAAATGATGTGAGTTTTTTGTCTGTGTCGAGTGAAGTGTTGATGATTGAGGTAAAGTAACCGCGCTTCTGGAGTACCTCGGAAACAACCACAGCCATTTCGTCCGCCTTCACTGCCCTCGCGTCCTTACCGAATATTACTATACCAACTCTCATTCAATACACCTTTAAAGCGAAAACCGACCCCTTGATTAAAGGAGTCGGAATTACACTGATTAGATTAGTTAGTCGATGTTGATCCTGCGTCTTCGCTGAGCCAGGTTGTACCTTCAACCTGAGTCGTCTGGGTGGACTTGATCATGTTCTGTATTTCACTCTCGCTTGACTTGTTTACAAGTGCGACAACGAGAGAGAGGACCATGAAGACCACTGCAAGAATCGTTGTAACCTTTGTAATGAAGGAAGAGGAACCACTGCCGAAAGCAGAATCAGAATTCCCGCCGAAAACACTGGACAAACCAACACTGTCCTGGCCCTGGATTGTAATAAGGAACAAAAGCAGTAACGCAACAATACAGAAGACTACTATCAGGACAATTGATAAAACACTCATTTCACTTACCTCTAGTTATTTGTTATAAGCCATAATAGGAAGGAACTTATCAAGAGATAGTGATGCACCTCCGACGAGAGCGCCGTCGATATTTTCCTTAGCCATTAATGCCTTAACATTTTCAGCTTTTACTGAACCACCATACTGTATTATTGTTTTTTCTGCAATATCTTTTGAGAATAATTGAGCTATAGTGGCACGGATGAAAGCATGAGCATTGTCTGCATCTTCCGGTGTTGCTGTCTTACCTGTTCCTATTGCCCAGACAGGCTCGTAAGCTATTGTAACCTTAGCCATATCATCGGCACCGACACCCTTGAGACCGACTGAAAGCTGGCGTGAGAGTACCTCTTCAAGCTTTCCGCCTTCTCTTTCGCTGAGAGTCTCACCTACGCAGAGAACAACGTCCATTCCGTTCTGAAGAGCAAGAAGAACCTTGCCGTTGACAACGCTGTCGCTCTCTCCATAGTACTGTCTTCTCTCACTGTGACCGAGTATTACCGTATTCACCCCGATATCTTTAAGCATCAACGGGCTGACTTCTCCTGTATATGCACCGGATGTATGATCCGCCATATTCTGGGCGGCAACGATTAAAGAGCTCCCCTTCACTGCATCCACGACGCCCGGGAGGTCGACAAACGGACATGCTATCATGAAGCGGCAGTCACATCCGTTTGCAGAATAAGCCTCAAGAAGCTCTTTAGCGTAAACTTTTGCCTCCGACGGGAGGATATTCATCTTCCAGTTGCCGGCTATATAGATTTTTCTAGTTTTTTTTTCCAGTGCCTTGATTCCGGGAAGTGTCTTTCCCTCTAGGAACTCGAGAGAAGCGCCGCCGCCTGTAGAAACGTGGCTGATCTTGTCGCCGAGTCCGAACTTGTTGATAGCTGCAACACTGTCACCGCCGCCTACGACAGAAACAGCAGAGCTGTCAGCAAGTGCCTTGGCAACTGCCTCTGTTCCCTTAGCGAACTGGCTGAACTCGAAGACGCCCATAGGTCCGTTCCAGACAACGTTCTTTGCGTCCTTTAGAGAGTCGACAATCAAAGAAACTGTCTTCTTTCCGATATCGAGACCCATGAGATCGGATGGGATATCTACACCATCGACATAGACGGGCTCTGCATTCTCGTCAAAAGCCTTTGCACAAACATGATCGACAGGAAGAATAACCTTTACGCCCTTCTCTTCTGCTGCTTTCAGGAAGTCGGATGCTGTCTCGAGGTAGTCATCTTCGACAAGGCTTGTTCCTACGCTGTGGCCGAGAACCTTGAGGAATGTGTATGCCATACCGCCGCCGATTACGATTGTGTCACATGTCTTAACAAGAGACTTGAGGACACTGATCTTACTTGATACCTTGCTTCCTCCGATGATAGCGACAAACGGATGCTCGGGATTTTCCAATAGAGGTGCCATGAACTTGACTTCCTTCTCGATGAGAAGACCTGCGTATGACGGAAGATAAGCACTTACGCCCTCTGTTGAAGCATGTGCTCTGTGTGCTGTTCCGAATGCGTCGTTGACATATACGTCGCCGTAGGATGCAAGCTCCTTTGCAAATGCGGAATCATTAGCCTCTTCTTCCTTGTACCATCTGACGTTCTCGAGAAGAAGAACATCTCCGCTCTTGAGTGAATCAACAAGCTTCTTTACTTCGTCTCCGATTACATCCGGAGCGAGGATAACCTTTCTTCCAAGCTCCTTCTCGAAGACTTTGGCAATAGGAGCCATTGAGAAATCGGGATTCTTGACTCCTTTAGGTCTGCCGTAGTGCGACATGACGACGAGAGATGCGCCCTGGGAAAGGATATAATTGAGTGTCGGAAGAGCTGCCTTGATTCTTGTGTCGTCCGTGACAACGCCGTTCTTTACAGGAACGTTGAAGTCGACTCTGACAAGAACTCTCTTACCTTTAAGATCTGCTTCTTTAACTGTGTTCAAAACCATAATTTACTCCTAATTCGATAAAAAGGCCTGCTCGATTGAACAGGCCTCATAGCGTCTAACGACTCTATATCAGCCGTTGACCTTCTTCATATGTGCAATGAGATCAAGAACCTTGTTTGAGTAACCGATCTCGTTATCATACCAGGAAACAACCTTGACGAATGTATCTGTAAGAGCAATACCGGCCTTTGCATCGAAGATACTTGTTCTTGTGTCACCGAGGAAGTCGGAAGAAACAACTGCATCTTCTGTGTAGCCGAGGATACCCTTGAGGGATCCTTCACTTGCCTTCTTCATAGCCTCGCAGATCTCTGCATATGTAGCAGGCTTAGCAAGGTTGACTGTGAGGTCGACAACAGAAACATCAAGAGTAGGAACTCTCATTGACATACCTGTGAGCTTTCCGTTGAGGGAAGGAATAACCTTTCCGACAGCCTTTGCAGCACCTGTTGAAGACGGGATGATGTTACCAGAAGCAGCACGACCGCCTCTCCAGTCTTTCATGCTCGGTCCGTCAACTGTCTTCTGAGTAGCTGTTGTTGAGTGAACAGTTGTCATGAGACCATCAACGATTCCGAAGTTGTCATTGAGAACCTTAGCGATGGGAGCGAGACAGTTTGTTGTGCAGGAAGCGTTAGAAACGAACTGTGTGCCCTTGACATATGTATCTTCGTTGACACCGCATACGAACATCGGTGTGTCATCCTTTGATGGAGCTGACATAACGACATACTTTGCACCTGCGTCGATATGAGCCTGTGCCTTCTCCTTTGTAAGGAAGAGACCTGTTGATTCAACAACATATTCAGCACCGACCTTGTCCCATGCTAGCTCTTTAGGATCCTTGCATGCAGTTACTCTGATTCTCTTTCCGTTTACAACAAGCTCGGACTTCTCCATATCAGCTTCGATTGTGCCTTCGAACTGGCCGTGCATTGTATCATACTTGAGCATATATGCCAGATAATCTACAGGACAGAGATCATTAATACCGACAATTTCAACATCCTTGCGGCTCATTGCTGCACGGAAGACAAAACGACCGATTCTACCAAAACCGTTAATACCAACTTTCATCTTTTATGTCTCCTTAAAATAGATCAAAGATATTCGATAATTTACTATCGTAAACAAGCAAATATTGTTTTAAATTATTTTTCTTAAAATTGCAATAAAGGCAAGAAAATATCAAACAAAAAAGTACAACTATTTCAAAAGCGCGAGGATTCTCTCCTGCTCTATGAGCATGGGCTCGGCGGCAAAATCATTGCTCTTATGGTCCATCCCCCTGAGGTGGAGGATACCGTGAAGGAGAAGACGCCTCAATTCGTCATTTGTTTCGACAGAGAATGATTCGGCATTACGCTTCATACTCTCCATCGATATGAAGATATCCCCGAGTTCATCGTCGTATGACGGGAAGTCGTCGTCCCCGTCGGAGAGACGGAAGGTGAGAATATCGGTTGTGGAATCAATATCCCTGTATTCCTTATTGAGAGACTGTATCTCGTCGTCCGTTACGAAGGTCACCGAAAAATCCCTCTTCTCGTCAAGATAGTCGAGAAAAGTATCAAGATATTTCTCGACTTCATTCTTCAATGGAAAATCTTCAGGTTCTATCTGGTACATATCAATCCTTCTCCTCGTTGTCGTAGCTTATTCTATGGTGATCTCTTCCGATCAAAGGCGGTATGAAGGCCTCCTTTATCGCCTTGAGGTCCTTCATCGTGAGACCGGAGTTATCGAGCTGGCCGTGTGCAATCTTATCGTTGACGATAGTATTGATGAACTTCTCGTATTTCTGGTGGTTGGGTCTCTTGATTGTCCTTGTCGCAGCTTCGACGCAGTCTGCAAGCATAACGATGGCGCTCTCCTTTGTTGTCGGAGGATTACCGTCATACATGAAGTCCTCCCTTACAATGGAACTCTTCTCACCCATATTCTTCACGGCTTCGTTGTAGAAGTATCTGATTATGTCGTTTCCGTGGTGTTCGGAAATAATATCGAGTACTTCCTGGGGAAGTCCTATCGACTTACCCTTCTCGACGCCGAGTCTTACGTGTGATTTTATAACAGAGGCACTGAGCTGGGACGATATCTGGTCATGGGCATTCTTCTCGGCCTGGTTCTCGACAAAATATTCGGGATGCACGATCTTCCCGATATCATGATATCTCGCGCCGACAAGCGTCAACTCCGCATTGCACCCTATTGCCTGGGCTGCGCTGTAGGCAAGATCGGCGACATTCTTGACGTGGCTGTATGTGCCCTGTGCAACCTGGCTCAATTGATTGAGCATGGCGTTGTCCGTATATGCAAGTTCTATCAGCCTCTGCTTTGTCGGAATGTTGAAGAGCTTCTCGAGAGTCGGAAGCATTATCGAATAGGCGACAAACGAGAGCGATACATTGAGAATACATCCGGATACGGCAAAGAGGACATTATAGAGATCCGTTGTCGTCATTAGAGTAAAGAAGAGCGTGATGACAGATAAAAGCCCCGCACACTTTATGCTCGTCCATATCATATCGAAGCGTCCGTTACTCTTTATAATGAAGTTGGCCAGGATGATTCCCGAAAGAACATAGTAAACGATGGAGAACCATGATGCATTGGGCCACAGTGTAAAGAGTGCCGCGAGTGCGAGTATATTCGCCACACCGTATTTAACGGAGTTCGTTATCGAGACACCGATCAAAACAACCAGGATGAACGGCATCAGGGAATCGAAGCATGTGAAGCCCGAATTGGAGATTTTCCAAACAAGCAGAAATCCGATTACGAATGAAAGCAAAAAGAGTGAGAGCGTAATAATCGAATACTGCGCCTTACGGTATTCATATTGTATGAGACCGACGGAATAGACAAACCACAAGGCAAGAATCGAAAAGACGATTATTACCTGGAGTACAACGGTAACGGGACTAGTTGAACTAATACGCTTTGAATTGAGGATATCTATCGTTCTCAGCTGTTCGGCAGTGACAATTGTATCGACACGGAGGATGTAATCTCCCTTTGTAATATTAACGACAACCGGCTCGACGCTGTTACGTGCTATCTCCCTCAGAGACGAAGTATAGACCTCGTCATAGAAGACATTCGGCTCCTCTATGATTCCGACTATGTCTGCAAGTACCTGGACTTCGACGCTGTCGAGCTGGGGATAGTTGTTTACAATCCACCTGTAGGCATAGTTTACGATATTGTCCTCGAGCATTACATTGTCGACCATTACGCTAAGGCCCGAAAAAGTATACGGTAGCTCGGAGGAGGAGTTGACAAAGATTTTCCGTCCCCCTTCCGATATTATGTAAGCAACATCTTCCTTGTCGAAGATTCCCATTTGATAGAAGAATTTGACTGTCTCTCTCAATACAGCTGCATTCTCGGCGGCATCGTCGGGAGTTGTAAGCTTCATCAGTATTGAAGAGACCTGCCCCAGGGATTCATCGCTTATGGTCTTACCGTAGACAAGATAGTCATAGACCATCTGTGCCTTCTCCCTCATTCTGACTGACGCGCTGTAAGAGTAGAAGAAATAGGGCGTCACAGCCTTCTCGGCATCACGGCGTTTACTCTCCGTAGCCTCCTCGTCTATGTATGAAAAGCTGACGGGAGAAACGAGATTTTCGTCGCTGAGTTCATTTACACGGTACTCTCTCTCGGTCTTCAAAGAGAAGAGAACATTCGAAGAAAGGAGGATCGGCATTACCGACCCCATAAGAAAACACAGAAACGCCAGTATGAGGAAAGCAGTAAGCTGTCCCTTTGAAAAATAGCTGAAACTAAAATTCTTGAATCTTTCCTTATTCTTCATTCTCTTCGCCCTTTATAGAATAGGCCTTTACAATCTCTCTTACAAGTCGTGACCGCACTGTGTCACGATGAGAAAATTCTACCACAGAGACACCTTCTATGCCATCCAGAATCTTCAAAGCTTCGGTAAATCCGCTCTCGCTTTTTCTCGGGAGGTCTATCTGCGTGGGGTCTCCGTTGACGACGGCCGTACTCGACTCCCCTATACGTGTCAGGAACATCAGCATCTGCCCCTTTGTGGTATTCTGCGCTTCATCGAGTATGACAACGCTGTTATTGAGACTTCGTCCCCTCATGTAGGCAAGAGGTGCTATCTCGATTGTCCCATTCTCTTCAAGCCTCTTTATCTGCTGGGGATTTAAAAGTAGATCCATTGCGTCGTAGAGAGGTCTCAGGTATGGGTTGAGTTTCTGCGAGAGGTCTCCCGGAAGAAAGCCCAGTGACTCCCCCGCTTCGACAACGGGACGAGTGAGAATTATCTTGTTCTTCCTTCCGCTGAAAATCTCCTCGAGTGCATAAGCAACGGAAAGAAATGTCTTACCCGAGCCGGCCGGGCCGGAGGCAAGAATAAGCTGACTCGAGAAGAGAGCATTCACGAGCATCTTCTGTGTCTTTGTCTTCGGCCATACCGTCTTACCAAGTACCGATATGCTGTCCCTCTCCGGTCCCTTCTCTTTCTCCTCGCTCTTTTCCAATTCGACGCCGCATTCGGATTCAAGCGCCTGGAACTCCATGTAGATTTCACCCTCCGAGAGAGCTCCCCTCTCCGAGGATGCACTTTCGAGTCTCTTCATCAATGGAATGAAGAGCCCTGTATTTCTCCATAAGGTCACAGTATTACCCTTGACGGTAATATCGCCCCCGAGGATGAGTTCGAGGTATGAGAGGTTACGGTCATTGGGACCGAGTATCAATTCCGCTTTTTCGTCATTAAAGATAAATGTTTCAGCCACTATTTTTTCTTCCATTCTCCCGAGAAGTCCTGATACCAGTTCTCCTCGGCCTTGAGATCAGGCATTGTATTCCATGATAAGTATATAGATAAGCTCGGCTGCAGTTTGTAGACTGTCTTACCGCTGTCGCTGCCTTTTACAAAGCTTGTCGTATATTTTGCATTGAGATTCCAGTCATCCATATAATGCACGACTTCAAGCGATATGTTCTGCATAATGAATGATGTATTGAGTCTTCCGTCCGAGACAAAGTCGAAGCTGCGTTTGAGATCCTCCCATGCCGAAGAGAGTGAGAACTTGTCGTCGATGACGTATGACGAGAGCTTGTTGTTCTGTGTCTTGAACGAGAACTTGAAATCGAGGAAAGACGCCACACTTATTACGATATTCGGCGTCAGCGTCAAATAAGACCTCACCTTCTCCTGGAAATTCAAAAAGAGCGTCGAATCGAGTCCGAACGAAAAGTAGATTCTTCCCTTCCAAAGCTGGAAGGATGCCGACTTTATATTCGTCGTCATATTGAAGCTCTGGTTTTCCATTTCGTAGTCGCTGTTGCGGCCTCTTGTAAGGGTAAGATTTACACTATTGAGCTGAAGAGACGTTTTGGCAGTTGTTATGAAACCCTCTATCTCCCCGTCTCCGTTGAGCGTCTCCTCAAGGTAATATTTCTTATCCCTGCTCTGCACTCTGAAAGTTCCGGTATAAGTGAGAGGCGCGAATGTTTCGACTCCCTCCTCAAGTTCATTCGTCCTATAATTGAATGTGGAAGAAAGGTTGAAATAAGAAGAAGAGTACGAGAGTATGAGCTTCAATAAATCCTTCTTGAATGTGCCGTCGTCTTCCTTGAAAAGCCATGAGAGCGTTGAAGAGAAAGAGTTTTTACTCCATTTGAGAACCGGAGTTATGGAACTCTCTATCGGAGGAAGATTGTAGGTAATATCGCCGGAGAACTTTCCGACCGGGGTGGAAAGAGTCTTACTGAAGACGAGAGAGTGTGTCTTTACATAATCCTTTGTAAATTCAAAAGTGCTCTTCTCTGTTGTCTTCTCAGTGCTCTCTGTCGTCTCTTCTGTATAGTTATAGGGTTTTATCGATAAATTATAAGTCAAGCCTAAATAAGGAATAGAGACGGAGAATGCATTGAGTGGGTTGAGAGTTGTCTTTTTCGTCCAGGTCTCCTTGGCATAGTCAAGGTTTTCGGTATAGGAGATCGAATTTGTGTAGGTATCGCTTATTGTAATTATTTTACCGAGATTACCATTAGCACTTACCTTTGTGTATGTCGTACTTGTATTTTTCCCGCTCTTTTTCTCACCGCTCGATGTGTCGTTCGTGACGGCCCTGTTCAAATCCTCCGTTATTGAATACGAGAGAGTAAACTTCGAAGAAGAGGAGGAAGAGGCTGCCGCTGAGGCTTGAGCCGCCTTAACATAGGGTTCGATCAGAAGAATGCTTTTCTCCTCCTCTTTTTCCACCGTCTCTCCGCTTTTCTCCGTTGTTTCTTCCCTCGTCTCTTTTGTCTCTTCTGTCTTCGTATCAGCATTCTTCTTCAAAGAGGAGGAATCAAGAGAGAGCACGGTTCCCGAGAGAGATAGAGACAAGGTCGGCTGGGAGTAACTTGTGAGTATCGTCCTCTTATCCTTATCGGGGGAATTAGTAAGACTGTAGTTACCCTCGACAGAGAGATTCTTTACTGAGAATGAAGAGACGAAAGGTATCTTAATTGATGACGGGAGAGAGTACGTGAGCTTGAGTGAGCGTGTGAATGATGTAATTCCCGAGGGTGAATAATCCTGGGGGAAAGTTGAAGTCTCACCCATAAGAGGTCCGTAGGAGAACCCCGTGAGCCTGTTACCGTAGTGGTAGAGCACAGTCGAATCTGAATAGAACGGATAGTCTATACTGAAATTGAGGCCCCAGGAAGAGAACGAAAGGCTGTTCTTTCCGTAATAACGTAATTCTTTACTCAAGGTATCGATGGGAGTCGCAAGCCCCGTGAATATATTGAGTTTGAGTTTGTTGTCGAAGAGATTCAAAACCCCGTCGAGACCAACGTGGACACCGCCCTTCGTTATGAGGGTGGCATCTTTCCCTCCCGAGTAGGAATCAACAAGAAGAACAAGATAGCTCTTCGTGTCTTTGGCAAACTTGTCAAGTGTGCTCAGCTCTTCTTCGCTCTCTTTGTAGTAATAGCCTTCTCTTACCGCGGTTCCCGTTGAATCGGTACTCTTTAAAAGGCTTGAGAACGAAGATGATTCATCAACGTCCGAGATCTTGCCGTATGTTCCTATAAGTTCGAACGAGGTATTGAGGAAAGCACCCTTTGCCGAGGAGAAGCCGAAGGATGGATTACCGAGGATCTTCGAGCCCGGAAAGAAAAAGAAAGGAAGATAGAAGATGGGAACACGACCGATGTTGAACGTCGCATTACTCAGGAACATGTCCTGTCCAGGGAGGATTAGAATGGAGGAAGCGGAAATCGAGGAATAGGCGTTTTTCGGGTTTGATGTAATGTAGCCGTCGTCGAATATGATAGCGCCTTCATCAAGGTAATTGAGTCTCTCCCCGGAGGTAAAGAAGTTGACCTTCTTCTTCTCGCTGTTCTCCCTTTCCGTTGTTGTCGTTCCACCTGTAATCGAGATATCGCCCTCTTCCCATTTGACGGTCAATATATCGGCTTCAATCTCCTTTATGGCGGCCTTCTCGGAATTGTCTACATAGGATGAGTGACCGAGAGACGTGATTATCTTCTTCTCCGTGTCGATAACAATTGTAGATGCAGTCAACCTCTTCTTCTCTCCGGAGGAGGAAATGAAATCTATTATGACATTGCCTTTGAGTGTGAAGGTATGGTCATCAGAGGAGAGACTGTCGGCAGATACTATCTCGAGCGTGTATTCGCCATCTTCCTCAACCGTCTCTGAACTCATCTCCACTTTTTCGAAGTTGTAATAGGCATAGAGACGATTTCTTATCTCGTCTGGGGAGAGCGATGTGTCGATCCCTCTCGATTCAGCCATTGATGTAAGAAGAGAATTATCCGAATAGTAAATGATCTCCCGGCTTAATGCGGAAAGAGAATTCAATATTACCAAAAGAATAATTAAAAGCGATAATCTCTTCTTCACCTTACTTCAAATACTTCCTTAGATAATAACCGGTATAACTCTCCGGGGAAAGTGAAACTTCTTCAGGCGTACCGGCCACCACGATATTCCCGCCGCCGTCTCCCCCTTCGGGTCCGAGATCTATTATGTAATCGGCTTCCTTTATGACATCGAGGTTATGCTCTATGACAACAATGGTGTTGCCCTCATCAACGAGCCTGTTTAAAACTTCAAGTAATTTCTTTACATCGTAGAAATGTAATCCTGTAGTGGGCTCGTCGAGAATATAGAGAGTCTTTCCCGTCTGGACTTTGCTGAGCTCCAAGGCAAGCTTTACTCTCTGCGCTTCTCCTCCCGAGAGCGTCAGGGCACTCTGCCCGAGTGTTATATAATCGAGACCGACGTCCATAAGAGTCTGGAGCTTACGCTTTATCTTCGTGTGGGATGCGAAAAAGTCTAGAGCCTCTCTTACCGTCATATCGAGAACCTGGCTTATATTCTTCCCCTTGTATGTCACACTGAGTGTCTCCTTGTTGTATCTCATACCCTTACATACATCACACTTGACATAGACATCGGAAAGAAAATGCATCTCTATCTTTATCGTGCCGTCACCCGAACAGTTTTCACACCTTCCTCCGGGGACATTGAATGAGAAGCGTCCGGGAGTGTAGCCGCGGGCCTTTGCTTCGTTCATGGATGCGAAAAGCTCCCTAATCGGGGTGAAGAGATCGATATAGGTTGCAGGATTCGAGCGCGGTGTGCGTCCTATCGGGCTCTGGTCTATTGCAACAAGCTTATCGATGTTCTCAAGTCCGGTAAGTTTTGTGTAGCCGTCCTTCTTCTCCGCTCTATGCCCGAGATACCTCTTTACGGCAGGCTGCAGGATTTCATTGAGGAAGGTCGACTTACCCGACCCCGAGACACCCGTTATACATACAAACTTTCCGAGTGGTATATCGATTGAGATATTCTTGAGGTTGTTCTTTCTGAGCCCCTCGATCCTTATTTTCTTACCGTTTCCCTTTCTTCTTCTGTCCGGAACTTCTATTTTGTTCTTTCCGCAGAGAAAACTCCCGGTAATCGAGTCGGGATTATTCTCTATCTCCTCCGGTGTTCCCTCTGCAATAACATTACCGCCGTTGACACCGGCACCCGGGCCCATATCGACGACATAGTCGGCCTCTCTAATCATATCCTCATCGTGTTCGACGACAAGAACGGTGTTGCCGAGTCCCTTGAGCTTTTTAAGCGTGTCGATAAGCTTCTGGTTGTCTCTCTGGTGGAGTCCGATAGAGGGCTCGTCAAGGACATACAATACTCCCGAGAGAGCAGATCCGATCTGGGTTGCGAGCCTTATTCTCTGGCTTTCTCCTCCGGAGAGAGTGTCGGCTGCTCTGAAAAGCGTTAGGTAATCAAGTCCAACATTCTTCAGGAAGGTAAGACGCGAGAGTATTTCCTTGAGTATCTGGGATGATATCTCCTTCTCGGTATCGGAGAGAGAAAGATTATTGAAGAATTCGATCGACTTTGAGACACTGAGCTTACTTGCATCTATTATATTGAGGCCGTTGATCTTGATGGAAAGAGCCTCTTTTCTCAGCCTCAAACCATGACAGTGGGAACACTCTATCTCACTCATGTAGCTTTCAAGAGTCGAAGCCATATTCATGCTCTCCGTCATCTTCTTACGCCTCGTCAACTCGGGAATAATTCCTTCGTATTCCTTATGGTTGAAATATGTCTTTCCCATTGAAGAAGTATATGAATAGTCTATCTTCTCTCCTCCGCCGTATAAAAGAATGGACATAAACCAGTCGGGAAGAGAAGAAATCGGAGTGGAGAGATCGAAACCGTAGTGCTTATAAAGCGCCTCGATAGCGCTGCGGTAGGTCTTTGCCTTCGGAGAGTGTGTGGCTATCGCACCGTCGTTGTAGCTGAGTGTTCTGTCGGGAATGATCTTGTCAACATCAAACTCCTCTTTGTACCCAAGTCCGTTACATTCCTCGCATGCTCCGAGCGGAGAATTGAACGAGAAGAGACGAGGCTCCGGGTCAGGAACAGCAATACCGCAGTCGGGACAGCTGTTCTTCTGGTTGTAGAGTTCCCTCTTTCCTTCGTCGATGTAGTTTACTTCGACAAGTCCCCCGCTCATATCGAGAGCTTTCTCGACAGCTTCGTTGAGTCTTGTTCTTGCCGTCTTATTGTTTTTCAATCTGTCGATTACAACAGATATGTTGTGCTTGATGTTCTTCTCGAGGGAAGGAATTTCCTCCTCGAGATTATACATCTTACCGTCTATCTCTGCTTTGAGGTATCCTTCCTTCTTAGCTTCGTCCAGCGTCTGTCTGAACTCCCCCTTCTTACCTCGTGCAAGAGGAGAAAGGATTATCAGTTTTCCTCCCTCGGGATGGGAGAAGATGAAATCGATTATCTGGTCAAGCGATACTTCCTCGATTTCCTTACCGCACTTAGGGCAGTATATTTTTCCGATTCTCGCCCATAGAAGGCGGTAATAGTCATAGATTTCAGTTACCGTCCCGACAGTTGAACGGGGGTTGTGGTTCGTCGACTTCTGCTCGATTGCAATACTCGGGCTCAGTCCTTCTATACTGTCGATATCTGGTTTCTCGAGTCGTCCGAGGAACATTCTCGCATAGGACGAAAGCGACTCCATATACCTTCTCTGTCCCTCTGCGAATATCGTGTCGAAGGCAAGACTGCTCTTCCCCGACCCCGATAATCCCGATATAACAACAAGACTGTTCTTCGGAATTGTAACATCTATGTTCTTGAGGTTATGCTCGCGCGCACCCTTTATGATAATGCTCTCACTCATTCTCTATCGCCTCGAATAGTGCTCTCTCAGCTTCATCGGGATTCTCCAAAACCCTGTATAAAGCACCGTTTTTATATACAAAGACCTTCCTGCCGTTGCCCGTTACTGCATAGTCTGCGCTGTGGGCTTCCCCGGGTCCGTTGACAGAGCATCCCATCACGGCAACTGTAATATCTTTATTCAGGGAAAGAAGTCTGGGCTGTATTCTTTCAACAAAAGAGATGGAGTCGAAAGTGTGCCTTCCGCACCTGGGACATGCAACAATCCTCACTCCCCCCTTCTTGAGCCCGATTGTTCGTAGAATTTCACTCGCAGCCAGAACCTCATCTTCGATCGATCCGTTTATCGAGACGCGGAGAGTATCGCCGATACCTTCCTTGAGAAGATTCCCCAATGCCCATGTCGACCTTACCGACGCCGTAATTGCATTACCCGCCTCTGTCACACCGAGGTGAACAGGATAATCGCTTCTCGACGAGAAGAGCCTGTATGCCTTGAGTGTCTTTTCAATGTCACTGCTCTTGAGAGAGACAACTATGTTGTCGAAACCCCACGCCTCGAAATCGGATATATATTCAAGCGCCGTATCGACCATGAGGAGAGCTTCGTCACATCCTTTGTCGTGTTTAGGAAGAGAGCCCGTATTGAGTCCTATGCGGATAGCGGCACCCGTCTCCTTCGCCTTTTCGACAATAAGTTTCGTCTTCCATTTCTCTCCGATATTTCCCGGATTTATTCTTATCTTGCCGGCACCTGCTTCAAGAGCTTCGATAGCAAGTTTATAGTCGAAATGTATATCTGCGACAACGGGAATCGGAGAGTGCTCGCATATGTATTTAAAATTCTCTCTGTCCGCAGACGAAACATAGCTGAAACGTATGAGATCGCATCCCTGGGAGTGAAGCGAATAAATCCTCTCGACAACAAGAGAGGGATCAACTCCCTTTATCGCATCATCATACATCGTCTGTATTCTGACGGGGTTATCACCTCCGATCATGAGGTTTCCGACTTTTGCAATTTTCTTTGAATACATTATTGATTACTCCACATCCCGACTCTTGCCGCATCTAGAAGATGATAAGCATAAGGCTCTCCCGGAAGATATAAGACAAACTCCCCTTCTCTGGCTTTACAAGCAGCCAAGACCTCTCTGTTATTCTCGTTCTCTCTCCAGCTTGTTGCAAAATCAGCCTCGCCATTTAGAACACAGAAGAGATGTGTCTTTTTCTTATCGACTTCAAAAGCGGCGGAAGAAGAATCAGAGGTAATACATTTCTCAATTGAAAAAAGAGAAAGATCATCGTCAAGACAAATGTATTTTTTTAAGTTTTCGATATTATCCTTAAGCACCCGCCCAGTCTATCAGAATAGTGTGTTTTTTCCAATTATCTCGGCTTTGAAAAAGAGCATCCATAATATCGATAAACAAGGCAGGTCAAAAAAGGCCTGCCTCATCTTTATGGAACATAGAAGCTCAAATGCTAGAACTGCCTTATCGGCCATATATAAGCACCGCCCTGCCTGGGCATATTATTGCAGTCTCCCTGATACATATTCATGTACATTGCATCATATGTGCCGTAAGAGGTACTGGACCAGTAATTTCCTCCTCCACTTAATGGACCCGCAAGCCCGAGATTCTTTAATGTCGTATACATCTCCCCCATCTCTAAAGTACTGGGAAGGAACCAGTCTTTATGACCATCCCCGTAAACATCAACATTCCAAACAGCTTCAGCTGCCGGGAATGATAATGAAGAGTCAGCGTTCTTAGCATCTATTATTGCTTCCGTATTGTTTTTCCCAGAGCCTATGCCAACAAATGTATTTACAGCTGTCGTATATGATCCCCATTGATAATAAACAGACGACAACCTGTGCACACCTGTTTCAAGCATTCTCCAGCCGTCACTTACTTCACCCTTATCGTAGAAGATGTATCCATCCGCAGGACCTCTGGCTCCAATGACCGATAACTCAATATTGATTGACTTATATTTTGAGCCGGATACTAATTTACCGGCTGTGAACGCATATGTATTCAGCCTTGTTCCATTGGGTATGCTGATTGTTTTCCATTCCTGATAAACATTTCCACTGTATCTGGGATCGCTTCCATCAGTTGAATAGAAAATAGTTACACCAGCGGGCGTATTGAATACTGTACTGCCGAAAAGATTGTACTTACTGTCGACTCTTGCCGTTACAGATATCGAAATCTCATTGAGATCTATAACCTCAGACTTCTCGGCAAGCCTAATTGAGATCGAATTCTCAGCTGACTCATCTGCCACGAATGTAACACTCTTATTTACACCTGTAGATTGTGCATTAACTTCAAGAGTATGTTCCCCTTCTGCAATGTCATCAAGAACGAATATATACTGGTAATAACCGTTATCAGCATAAGAATAATGATT
>CAVHKW010000077.1:0-14886 GCA_963636745.1 uncultured Oscillospiraceae bacterium
GCGGTGTTTCCGATGCACGTAACAAAACAATAATGAAGATGTTCAATCTCCTCGGTTATGGAGAGAAAGCTGGAAGCGGTATTCCATTAATCATCAAGGCTACTGAAGATTTCGGACTTCCATGCCCTCAAGTCAGTGAAAACTTTGAGCTTGACAGGACAATTTTCACGATATTCCTCAACTCGAATGAAAAACCAAATGAGAAGGTATCTCAAGTTAATGAGGTAATGAGCATCGAAAGTGCGGAAGTTGACTCTGAAAGTGCGAAAGTTGGCTCCGAAAGTGCGAAAGTAGGCTTTGAAACTGCGAAAGTTGGCTCTGAAAGTGCGAAAGTTGGCTCTGAAACTGCGAAAGCTGGCTCTGAAACTGCGAAAGCTGACTTAAATTGTGCGGGACTAAGCAAACGCGGATACAGAAGAAAAGAGCTATCTGGAGAAATGATTATTTCATTTTTAAAAACTAAAAAGGAATCTAATGCCCGGGATATATCGGATAATATCGGACTTTCTCTCAGACGTACGAGGGAATTACTGGCAGAGATGATAGAAGACGGAAAGGTTGTAACGCATGGCTTAAATGGAGATAAAAAATATCTTCTTCCATGATGAGGTTGTCAAAGTTCTTCAAGATGAGAATGGGGGAATTAATTGAAATGAGTGGAGGCCTTTACTGATGCCGCAACTATATACAGGGACAAAAGGTGAATTGAATTTTGAGGCTGACTTTATTGAGCTCTTGATAAAGTCCGGTTGGGAGAAAGAAGTCCTTAGAAACAAAACTGTTGACGATTTGATCGATAACTGGAGACAAATCATATTTGAGCGTAACAGGGGAACTCTCAATGATGTCCCTCTATCCGACAGCGAGATGGCCTCCTTCCTTGATGTTGTAAGGACTCAGGCGAATACTCCCGTGAAGGCAAACCATTTTATCAACGGGCGCCCTATCGCAATTAAACGCGATATGGATTCCCCTGATAAACAACATGCCGACAAAGATGTTTATCTCGATATTTTCAGTGCATCGGAGATTGCCGGCGGTGGTTCCAGATACCAGATTGCAGAGCAGCCCCGTTTTTCCAATGACCAGCAGTTCAACGACAGAAAGGGCGACATAACGCTTCTCATCAACGGTATGCCCGTTATCCACATAGAGCTTAAAGCATCCAGGGTCGACGTCTTTGAAGCTGCTAATCAGATTATCAAGTATGCAAATGAAGGGGTATGGAGAGGATTCATGGGACTTGTCCAGGTCTTTTGGGCGATAACTCCGGAGGACGCTTTGTTCTTTGCCAATGCGGGGGAAGCTGATAAATTCAATCCTGCGTTCTTTTTCCGCTGGGGAGACAGAGACAACAACATCATAAAGGACTGGAGGGAATTGATCTACGGAAAGGACCAGATTCTTTCCATTCCGGAAGCTCATAAGCTTATCGGCTATTATGTTGTTGCAGATTCCGCGGATGATGTACTAAAAGTCTCGAGAAGCTATCAATACACGGCTATCCGTGCAATCGTAAACAGAACAGCCAAGCAGAGATGGGGAGACCATAATCAATTGGGTGGTTTTATCTGGTGTACGACAGGTGGCGGTAAAACCATGACAAGTTTCAAGGCGGGGCAGATAATCACGGATTTGAATCTTGCAGATAAAGTTGTTTTTGTTGTCGACCGTAAGGTGTTGGATGAACAATCGTCGCTTGAGTATAACAGCTTTCAGCGGGTAGGTGAGTCTGTATGCAAAACGACGAGTTCGAATAATCTCTTTACTCTGCTAAAAAGTTCAAATGATGAGCACCGCCTCATAGTTACATCTATTCAGAAGATATCGCGAATATATGACGAGGCTCAAAAAGAACGCCAGGCAGAGCTTGATGAAATTAAATCAAAGCGGATTGTATTCATCATCGACGAGGCTCACCGCAGTCAGTTCGGAGATATGCACGAGAGGGTGAAAAAGACATTCTGCAATGCGCTCTTCTTCGGATTTACCGGAACTCCTATATTTGCCGAGAATATGAGAAAGGGAGAACTTACTACGGAAACCGTCTTCGGAGAGTGCCTTGCCGTCTATTCGCTTGCCAATGGAATAAAAGATGGTAATGTCCTCGGATTCTGGCCGGAAGCTGTCAAAACATATGCAGACGAGGATTTGAGAGAGGCTGTAGCCCTTGCTGAATGCCATGCAAAAAGCAAGGATGATATAGTAGTCGGTACTGAAAACTGGAAGCTCTACCGGCATCTTATGCAGAGAGTCCCCATGGCATCAGAGCTCGATGAACACGGACAGATCACCAGGGATAAAAACGGCAACAAGATCCTTGGAATAGAAGATTATCTTCCTCCCCGGCAGTATGACAATGACGGCCACCGGCGACGTGTCGTAGAGAACATTTTGAATAACTATAAGACGATTGCCTATGGTGACAATAAAACGCTCTTTCATGGGCTGCTGGCGACGGACTCGATTGCCGAAGCATATGAGTATTGGTGTCTCTTCAAGGAGAAAGCTCCTGAACTTCATGTAACAGCACTGTTTGATCCCAATATAAACACAAATACATCGTCGGTTTTCGATAAGGAGAAAGCTCTCGCTGAAATTGTGGAAGACTACAATAAAATGTTCGGGACAAAGTTCAACCGTAAGTCCGATCCCGATTACGCTTTATTTAAAAAAGATCTGACTGAGCGTCTCGCTCATAAGGAGACATATAAGTACATCGGGAATAATCATGACAAAATCATCGATATCGTGATAGTTGTCGATCAGCTGCTTACGGGGTTTGATTCAAAGTGGCTGAATGTCCTCTATCTTGATAAGGTCCTTGAAACAGACAGTCTTATCCAGGCTATTTCCAGAACAAACAGGGTCTTGAATAATAATGAGAAACCATGGGGCATGGTCAAGTTCTATCGTAAGCCGTATACGATGAAGAGGAATCTCAAGGAAGCATTGAAGCTGTACTGCCAGGGTGATTACACAGGCGTCGAGATCGGAAATATTGAAGAAAACATAACTGCTTTGAACAATACATATGAGAATATCTGCACAATATTCGCCCACGACGGAATAGAGAACTTTGAATGTCTTCCGCTTTCAAATGAGGACAGACAGATGTTCCGTAAGGAATACTATGCGCTCAAATCTAAGCTGCGTGCAGTAATGCTCCAGGGCTTCAAATGGAATAATGAATATGGCGACAAAGTAAATTTCGATGAGAGGACATACCGTATCCTTACTATGAGATACAGGGATCTTCCGTCCAATAAAGGGGGAGGCGGTTTGAATCCTAGACCCGGCTATATTCTCGACACCGATCTCTCTACCATGGAGATGGATAAGATTGATGCTGACTATCTTGAGTCCCAGTTCAAGATAGTGACGATGAAAGACGTCATAAGCCCTGACAGGAATGAAAGCAGGAAGGCGGCCGTCGATGAAATCAGGAAGAATATCGGAGTACTTTCAGAAATCCAGCAGCGCTATGCCCGCCTTATCCTTGATGACATTTTAAACGGGAGCATTGAAATTATCGAAGGTAAGTCTTTCCGTCAATATGTCAGTGAGTATCAGGAGAGGACGATCCGGGAGAATATCCACATATTCTCGGAAAATACCGGAGTTGATGAAACCGAGATGTACTTTCTTTATGTAGAAACAGGGAAAGACGGTGTTGACGAGCTGCGTCTGGCGAAGCTTGAGAAAACTGCGATTATCAGCAAACTTATCTCATATTATAATCTGTCGGCATTCAAGGCCCGTGCGGAGCTCCATCAGGAGTTGAAGGAATATATTGAGCAACGAAAAGCAGATGAGATCAGAGAGGTAAGCTGATATGTCAAGACCGAAGAAAGATGCAAAGATATTGAACATAAAGCTGGCTCATGAGATCTACAGTGATCTGGAGAGGTATTCACAGGAGACAGGCATAAACAAGACAGCGGCAACGGAGATGATCCTCTCTCAATACTTTGAGGAGTATTACAAACGGCAGAAAGAGAGTTGAACGGCTTTTCATATAAGAGATCTTGAATGATCATGATCTTTTTTCATTTTCTCTTTTAGATCTCTCCCGATCTGATCTATATGTTATTCATATGAGAGCAAGACCGTTTGTTAAGTGGGCCGGAGGAAAGACCCAGCTTTTGAATCAGATAAGGAAGTATTATCCGGGAAGGATAGAGAAGTATTGTGAGCCGTTTGTGGGAGGCGGGGCTGTATTGTTTGATGTCCTTTCCTCTTTTGATGTAGGGGAAGTTCTGATCAATGATATCAACCCGGAACTTGTGAATACATACATCCACATAAGAGACAATACTGGCGAGGTCGTTGAATATCTCAAGAGGATGGAGAAGGAGTATTACTCTGCATCCGACAAGAGAGGGTGCTTTCTTGAAATGCGCTCCCGCTTCAACTCTCTTATCCTCTCCCGGTCAGATACCACAGAGAAGGCAGCTCTCTTCATTGCATTGAACAAGACATGCTTCAACGGACTCTACCGTGTTAATTCGAAGGGGCTTTTCAATGTCTCTCACAACAAGTCGGTGCATCCGCTTATCTGTGATGAGGAGAATATACGGTCATGTGGAGAGATTCTCGGGAAAACAAAGATAACAAGAGGTGATTACAGAAATGTGGAGGGGTTTATTGATGAGAGGACATTTCTCTTTGTGGATCCTCCATACAGGCCGCTCTCGTCATCTTCCAGCTTCACTTCCTACAATGAAACCGGATTCGATGATGAGGATCAGATAGCGCTGTCACAGTTTCTTCGTAATATGGTTGACAGGGGAGCCTCTGTTCTTCTCAGCAATTCGGATCCCAAGAATACCGACAGCAGTGACAACTTCTTTGATGACCTTTATAAGGACTTTACAATTGAAAGAGTCAGTGCTTCACGTATGATCAACAGTAAGGGAAGCGGGCGCGGTCCGTTGAGTGAGCTCCTGATAAGCCGGGGATTTAAATCCTGCGGTCACGGGGAATAAGGCAATTGTTCCCGGACAACCCGGGATCATGCATCCTTTGATCTTTCTTGTTCATTGAAGATTCTTATCCCCAGGTGTAAAAGCCCTGAGTTCTACTCTGTGAATGTAAGCTCAGATAAAATAGATGGAATTAGTTTCATTTTATGGTAAGATTAACATGTGATTACCAGGAGGTGAAGAATGAAAAGTGTTAATTTCCCGTTGGGCATGTCGAATTTCGATGATATCAGAAAGAGAAATCTCTACTATGTAGACAAGACCTCATTAATCGAGGAGTTGTACAGAAGCTACGGCACAAATGCCTTCCTGTTCACACGTCCCCGACGCTTCGGTAAGACTCTCAATTTGTCCATGCTTTCTTCCTTCTTCGATATCAGGAAAGACAGCCGCGATATCTTCGAAGGGCTTTACATAAGCAACAACAAAGAAGTATGCGATAAGTGGATGAATAAGTTTCCGACAGTCTTACTTTCATTCAAGGATGTGGATGGACTGAACTTTGAAAGCGCTTTTGATGATTTAAAAGACATTGTTTCTAATCTGTACTGTGATTACAGTTATCTCCTTTCGAACGATAAGGTGTGCGAGATCTACAAGGAAGACTTCATGAGGATCTGTGAGGGAAGAGCCGGCGTGATTGATGTGATGTACAGTCTGTCACTTCTATTGAGAATGCTTTTCGCCTACTATGGCAGGCAGGTTATTCTTCTTATTGATGAATACGATGTGCCCCTGGCGAAGGCAAGCGAGAACGGTTATTATGCCGAAATGCTTGATTTGATGAAGTCAATGCTCAATGTACTTAAGGATAACAATAAACTTGAGTTTGCAGTTGTGACCGGATGTTTGGGAATTGTCGATGGAAGTATCTACAGTGGATTGAATAATCTCTATCTGAACACAGTTACAAGTAACGCTTTCAGGGAATGTTTCGGATTTACGACTCTTGAAGTTGAAAATACATTCAAGGAGCTTGGAGTTGAAGATAAACTTTCTCCTGCAAGAGAGTGGTACGACGGGTACCTCTTCGGCAGAAGTGAGATGTACTGCCCGTGGGATGTAATTTCATACCTCAATGATTTGAAGGATGATAAGGATGCTCTTCCAAAAGCTTATTGGGCGAATACAAGCGGGAATGCAATAATTCAGTCTTTCTTCCTTCATGGGAACCATGTACTTCTCGACGACCTCGATACACTTCTCTCCGGTAGCTACATAATTAAGTACGTGGATGAGAACATCACATACGATTATCTTCATTCCACGGAAGAGAACCTGTGGAGCGTTCTCTTTATGACAGGCTATCTTACCTCCGTAAAGGAAGAGGAACTTAGGTATCCTATTTCAAACGGTAAGACGGCATTAAGAATTCCCAACAAGGAGATCATGTCCATCTTCTCTTCGCATCTAACATTCTGGATCAAAGAGGAGACAAAGAAGAATGATCTGAGAGGACTGGAAGAAGCACTCTGGAAAGGGAATGCCGAGAAGCTGGGATTCGAGATGACGAGAATTCTCAACAAGACACTCAGCTACCATGATGTGTACCATGAATATGTCTACCATGTGTTCTTTGATGGTGTCTTTGCGGGACTCGGGTATGATACGGAGTCAAACAGGGAATATGGTATGGGTAGACCCGATATCGTAATATATGACAACAAAAGAATGAGAGTTGCCGTATTCGAGGTGAAGGTCGATGAGAGAGTCGATAAAGCGACAAAGCAGATTGAAGAGAAAAAGTACAAAGACGGCTTCATGGATTATAAGACAGTTATTACATATGGTGTAAGATTCGAGGGTAAGAGTGCCCAGGCTGTCCTGGAGGACATGATAGAGCGCTGAGTGAGAATTCCTTGAAAGTGCGGAAGTTGGCTTCAATACTGCGAAAGTTGACTCCAGGGGTGCGGAAAGATCAACTAGTCGAGCTCACTGCTGTTCATCTTGAGGATGAAATGATTCTTGTTGTATTCGATGAGGCCTTCCTTCTGCATTCGTGCCATCTCCGACGAGAGCCCGCTTCTTTCTACTGCAAGGTAGTCTGCAAGCTCCTGGCGTGAGAACGGGATGTCGAACTCATATTTTCCCTTCTTCTGTGCCAGAGACGAGAGATACGACATCAACTTTGCCCGTGTACTACGCTGCGTTATGTGTGTTAGCTTTTCGGAAAGTTTGAGATTTTTCTCTGCAAGTTCGCCCACAAGATTTCTGATGAGCCTTGTGTGATAGGTGCATGCACTCGAGCATACTGTCAATATTCCTTTCATGTCGATGAACAGTATCGAAACCGGTGTATCGGCGACAACGCTCACATTCAAGGGAAAGGATGGTGTGCTGTAGGCCAGACCGAATGTCTCTGCAGCTCCCAGTCTCGATATTATGTTTCTGTTTCCCCATATATCCTCCTCTATGACGAGTATGTTACCGCTGAGGATGATTCCTGCAGAGCTTGTTGTTTCTCCCTGGTGGTAGATGAATTCATCCTTTTCGTATTCCTTTTTGACTCCCTTGAGGCAGGATAACATCTTCTCTATCTCCTCCTCCGTTATTCCGTAGAAGAGTTTCGAGGAGTGGAGAGTCTGTAAATATTTCTTCATATCTTTGTCCTTTTGTTGAAAAATCAACCGACTTGTTGCTTATCTAATATTAGAGTGTAGGGTAGAAATCAACAAGAGAGGTAAATATGGAAAATAAGATGTTTTGTTTTCAATGCGAGCAGACAGCTCATTGTACAGGCTGCACCGGAAGCACGGGAGTCTGTGGTAAGACAGCAGATTGTGCTCAGGCGCAGGATAGATTGACTGGTGCTCTTGCTGCACTAGGAAAAGCTGCACTTGAATCGAAGAACACAAATGAAGATACATGGAAGCTTATAATCGAAGGGCTTTTTACAACTATCACGAACGTCAATTTCAATGAAAGCACTATCAATCGTCTCACTGACTGGGTCCATGTGGAGACAAAGAGACTTCTTCCCGACTGCGAGTGCTGTCCATCCAGCTGCGGCGGAATGGTCGATCTCGATATGAATACGATATGGTCGGGTGATGAAGATATCAGGAGTTTGAAGTCTCTCATACTCTTCGGTATCCGGGGTATGGCGGCATATGCTCATCATGCCATGGTTCTCGGTTATAGAGATGATGAAGTCAACCGTTTCCTTGCAAAGGCACTTTCTGTCATTGGTGGTGAATATACTACAGAGGAGCTTCTTTCAGTTGTTCTCGAAGTAGGTGAGAAGAATCTCAAGTGCATGGCTCTACTCGACAAGGCCAACACAGAGAGCTACGGCACTCCCGAGCCGACCGAGGTTTCATTGAAGGTCGAGAAGGGACCGTTCATCGTTGTTTCGGGTCATGACCTCAGGGACCTGGAACTACTCCTGGAGCAGACTGAAGGTAAGGGAATCAACATATATACACACGGCGAGATGCTCCCTTCCCACGCTTATCCCGGCCTCAAGAAGTACAAGCACCTCAAGGGAAACTATGGTAGTGCATGGCAGAACCAGCAGAAGGAGTTTGCATCCATCCCGGCACCTGTTCTCTTCACGACGAACTGTCTCATGCCGCCTAAGGCATCATACTCCGACCGTGTCTTCACAACAGGCGTTGTCTCCTATCCCGGGATGGTAAGTATCGGGGACGACAAGGATTTTACCCCGGTAATCGAGAAGGCTCTCGAACTCGGCGGCTACAGCGAAGACAAGTCTTTCAAGGGGATCAACGGAGGTGAGAGTCTATTGACGGGATTTGCACGCGGAACTGTTCTCTCCGTTGCCGACAAGGTTGTCGATGCCGTGAAGAGCGGGGCTATAAAGCACTTCTTCCTTGTTGCCGGATGTGACGGCGCAAGAAGCGGCAGAAACTACTACACGGAGTTTGTAAAGAAGACTCCTTCCGACACTGTCGTTCTCACCCTTGCATGCGGAAAGTTCCGCTTCAACGACCTCGATCTTGGAACTATCGGAGGACTGCCGAGGCTCATGGATGTGGGACAGTGCAACGATGCATACAGCGCAATCGAGATTGCCGTTGCTCTCTCGAAGGCATTCGGATGCAGCGTGAACGAGCTTCCTCTCTCGTTCGTGCTTTCCTGGTACGAGCAGAAGGCTGTCTGTATTCTCCTGACGCTTCTTTATCTAGGAATAAAGAATATACATCTCGGGCCGACTCTTCCTGCTTTCATATCACCGAATGTATTGAAGATTCTTGTCGACAACTACTCCATCTCCCCGATTTCGACACCCGAGGAAGATTTGAAGAAGTTCCTGAAGTAAGTAATATCTGCTCTCCTTTTCCGGGAGGGCATTTATTTTGAGTATGAAAGTTGTATGCACTCCCGATTTGTTATAAGATTTTCAATATAGATGGAGGAGAATATGAAACCTACACTTGTTGTTATGGCTGCAGGAATGGGCTCAAGATACGGCGGAGTCAAGCAGATCGATGCTGTCGGAGTACACGGCGAGACTCTTTTGGATTTTGGTGTATATGATGCTTATCATCAGGGTTATGGTAAGGTTGTTTTCATTATAAGAAAGGATATCGAGAAAGACTTCAGAGAGCGTCTTTTTGACAGAATAGCCAGAAATATGGACGCTGAGTACGTCTATCAGAACCTGGACAGTCTTCTTACCGACGAAGAGAAGGCACTCTCTTTGAACAGAAAGAAACCATGGGGAACGATACATGCGGTGCTCTGTGCCGAGAAGGCTGTAAAGACACCGTTCACCGTCGTCAATGCCGATGACTACTACGGCCGGAGTGCCTATGTGACAATGGGTAAATATCTCTCTTCTCTGGAGAATGACTCTACAGAACATGCAATGGTCGGCTTCGAACTCGATAACACAATGAGTCCCTCAGGAAGTGTGACGAGAGCCATATGCAACAGCCGCGACGGACTTCTGACATCTCTCAGGGAGACATTCAAGATCTTCTGGAGAGACGGTAAGGTAATATCGCTGTTGGAGAACGGAGAGGAAGAGGAGCTTACAGGGAAGGAACTTGTCAGCATGAACTTCTTCGGTTTCACCCCCCGTGCATTCGAGAGCTTCAACAGCTATTGGGAGGAGTTCAAGGCAAAGTCAATAAGAGAAGAGAAGGCCGAGTGCCTCCTTCCGAGCGGAGTTGCCGAGATGATAGATAACGGGAAGGGAAGCGTGAGAGTACTCTCTTCCGGCGACAAGTGGTTCGGAATGACATATCCCGAGGATAAGCCCACCGTCATGGCCGCCCTCAGAAAGAAGATTGAAGACGGTTATTACCCTGAAAAACTCTGGGAGAAGTAAAAGAATGGACGCCGCTCACTGCTGGGTGACGTCCTTGTTTTTTGCAACAACGTCAAGCGGAGAGTAGCCCTCTCCGAGGACGTGGTATGTGTCCTGCACGACCATGAATGCATTCGGATCGAGTTCATTAACACAGCGTGTAAGACGTGTCAGATCCTTCTTCGGGATTGTCGTCATCAACATATCCTTGTCTTCCTTTGTGAAGAGGCCCTTTGCATTGATTATCGTACCGCTTCTGTTGAGGTCGTTGATTATGAACTTTCCTATCTCATGGATCTTCGGGGAGAGTATGAAGACGTTCTTTGCATAGTTGGTTCCGAACGGGACAATCACCCTGTCGATTATGAGCGAAATCATCAATGAGACGGTGCATGCATAGAGCGCATTCTCTATGCTGAAGAAGAAAGCCGAGACGAAGATGATTATGCCGTCGACGATGAAAAGGGCGTTCCCGAGCGCAATCGGCGTGTACTTTGCAATTATCTGGGCGATTATATCTGTTCCGCCCGTGTTGGAACCGGCTCTCATTACAAGCCCCATGCCGACTCCGTTTGTTATTCCCGTAAAGAGAGTACAGAGCCAGAGGGATGATTCTTTTGTATAGTCGATGATTCCCTGAGGAAAGAGAAAGTTAAAAAAAGAAGTAAAGAGCGAAAGTAGAAGTGTACCCAGCAGCGTCTTTACGCCGAATTCCTTTCCAAAGAGTGCGAGTCCCACGAGGTATATCGGAAGAGAGAGACAGAGCATGATTACCCCGAGGTCCCAGTCCAGGCCGGCTTTCTCGAGAACGATGTAGTATATGAGGGTCCCGAGTCCCGATACTCCTCCCGGAGCAAGTTTTGCCGGACTCATGAATACCGAAATCCCGAAAGCAGTCAAAGCCGTTCCCAGGACGATATATCCATAGTCCTGGAATATGTTCCTTATTCTGTTCTTCATAGTTTATCCGGAAGCTCTTTGTGGTCTTTGATGAGATGATCGATGATGTATGACGGGTCGTCGCTTACTATGAGGATATCTCTCACGGCCTTATTTACAAAGCCCTCTTCGACAGCCCTGTCGAGCATATCGAGGAAAGGATGGAAATAGTCGTCGATGTTGTAGAGCGCGATGTTGGCCTTCGTGTATCCGAGCTGCCTCCATGTATAGATTTCGCATAGTTCCTCGAATGTCCCGATTCCTCCCGGGAGTGCGATGAAGCCGTCCGCCCTGTCATACATGGTCTTCTTCCTCTCGTGCATGCCGCTGACTATTATCGTCTCTGTCGACGCCGCACCGTCCGTGACGCTTTTTATATTCATCGCCGAGGGAAGTACTCCCGTAACGGAGCCACCGCCATCATATACCGTATGGGCGAGTATTCCCATGAGACCGCGGTTTCCGCCGCCGTACACGAGCGATATGTCCTTCTTGAGGAGAGTCTCTCCGAGAAGGATGGTTTTCTCTTTGTATATCTCTTTCCTTCCCGGTGTTGAACCGCAGAAAACTGTAACTGTAAATTTATCCGACATAAGATAGTAAATATCATAAAGAGGGAAAAAGCTCAATTAAATGTTATTATGCTAACAGAAAAAGATAGTCTAAATAATTGCTAGCTTTCTCCTTTTGAATTATCCTATAAATCGAGTTTGTAACTTATTGAATTGTTTTGTTTTTATTGAAATTAGTAAGGGAACTACATAAATGAAGAAGTTTACCAAAGTTATTTTTATCACTGCATTATTCATGCTCGTCCTTCTTCCGCTTACAGCTGCAAGGACAATGAGCGTTACATGGAACTGGGTTCTCTCCGATCCCGATATCAAGGAATACCGTTACCAGATGAACGGCGAAGATGCATCTCTGTGGACTGTCGTCGACGGCCGCACATCGTCATGCACACTCGACGGTCTTGATCCTTATTCCGATTATACTCTCTATCTCCAGGCTTCCTATGACGGAGTATCGTGGTCGCTGAGTGCCGCAAAGACTGTGAATGCTCCTCTTACACTTGAAGTGGAGGAGAGCGTGAAGAGTGAAGAGACAGCTGTTGAAGAAGAGGCACCCGTTGTTCTCGAGAATGATTTCTCCGTTTCCGGCTACGTTGTTCATAACACATATTCGGGGTCTTCATTCATATCCCAGACAGATAAGAATGTTGTTCTCAAGAGCGATATACTCGGCTTCGTAGACTATGAAGTCGGTAAATATGACTATCTTCTCTCTGCTGTAATGGTCAATTCCATCTCCGACGGGGAGATGACGCTGACTGTTCCGGAAGGCCTCGATTTCGAATTCTACATGGCTGAATACAAGAAAGAGATAGAGGAATATGTAGCATCTCTCTTTACTCCTGCTGAGCCTGTTACTGAAGTCGTCAAGGTTGAAGAGCCTGTAGTCGAGGAGAAAGCAGCTCCTCAGGAGAAGGCACCGGCAGTTGAAGAGAAAGTACCGGTCGCAGAAGAGAAAGCACCGGCCGCAGAAGAGACTCCAGTTGTTGAAAAAGCACCGGTAGTTGAAGAGACTCCAGTAAAAGAGGCAGCTGTTCCCGAGGCTCCGAAAGCAGTCGAGGCTACACCTGTCGACGAAAAGAAGGAGAGTGTCATAAAGAGAGCGTTTAATCTCGGAATCAACCTTGGCGCTGAATGGGGTGCAGCATCATTGAGTAAGCTCACAAATCCTCTCTATTCATATATGCCGCGTGCCGGTATATCACTCGAAGGAAGAAATCTTTTCTCCCTCGGAATCTTCGGCCTCGGTGTCCGCTCCGATATCTCATCGACATTCCTTCCGGGCGGTCTTTCATACAGCAATATACTTTCTTTCAAAAAGTATTCGTATGACATAACAGCAGACTTGAAGCTTATGGGATATCTCAATGCCGATCCTGTTCTGGTCTACTTCGGAGGAGGACTGGGCTATTCACTTCTTTACGGAGAAAACGGTCTTTCTCACTCTGCTGGAACTCTTGGATCACTCAAGTCATCCTATGCACTGACGGGCTCTCTCGGCCTCGGCTTTGCACTCTCGGAGAAAACAGAGCTCAGACTCGAGGGATATGGAAGATATCTGTTCTCTTCCTTCTCTTCATTCAAGCTTGAGAACCTTTCCCTCTCTGCTTCCCTTGCTCTCGGAATAAAGTTCTAGCTTTCTGTCTTCATATAGGGGTGTTACAAAAGTCGAATGACTCGAGTGACACCCTTTTTTATGTGAGTAGCGATATCACATCGTCAAGCGAGTAGAAACTTGCTGACGGAAAGAGCGAGGTATCCAGAGTCACCGGATTCTTTGTGAATATAAGGTATGACACTTTTTCATCTTCACTGATCAAGGCTGTTCTTTTCTGAAGAGTATATACAACTTCAGGTTTAAGGTCCCCGGAGATGTATTTGCATTCACATGCAAAGAGCTCTTTTTCCATAGTCCTGACTACGATATCGATTTCCTCTTCCGCTTTTGTGAGAGGGTTACCTCCCCACCAGCGGCCACACTCGATAATCGGTTTCCCTTCAAGAATGTAAGAAAGGGAAAGTTTACAGAGTATCTCGAATGATGAGCAGAGAAATTCAGGAATGTGCAGAAGATAATTTCTCATCATTATCCCGGATGAGTATGAGGAGAAGGGGTATCTGAAGAGGTACCAGAATCTTATAAGGGGATCCTTTATTCTCCAGACTGGTTTTCTCTTCGCCGGTGATACGCTCAGCTCTTTCTCCACGATATCGAGTTTTTCAAGATTCTCCAGAACCGCTTTTACAAGGCTCGGATAGGAGCCTGTCTTGTCGGCTATGCTGGTAAGTTTGTTTGTTCCTGTTGCAAGAAGGGTGCATATTGCAGCTGTCTTATCTGATTTGGTCGCCTCAGTGAGCATTATCAGATCAACTTCATTTACAAAATAACCCGTCTCATCAAAGAAAAGATCCCTGACGGCTTCATCGACATTACTGTACGGGGCAAAGAGAGAAAGATAGAGGGGAATTCCTCCCGTAATTGCCCATACTTTGAAGATATCTTCATTATCTCTCAAAAGAGGAAGCATCTCTTTTGTTTCGCTGATTCCGAACGGTCCGAGCTTAAGAGAGAGGTCTCTTCTGCCGTATAGCGGACTCCTGGAGCCGAAGACATCATTCTCCATGAAACTGCGGGAGGATGAACACAGGATAAGAAGCAGCTTTCCTTTGTTCTTGTAGGAATCTACATAGTATTGCAGGAGTGATGTGACTTCCTCAAACTCATCTACGAGGTACCCGAACTCGTCGATTATGAAGACAAATTTCCTCTCCAGGCTTCTGTTGAAGAGGAATGAGAATATCTCATTGAAATCGGAGAATGCATACCCGGGCCCCGAAGGAACAAAGAAGTTGTTGATCATATTGGTAAGACTTTTGAAAAGGAGGTCTTTGTTTCCGCGGAATGCAGTGAAGCTTATTCCCTCTTTATCTTTCATGAATTCTTCAAGAAGTATCGTCTTACCTATTCTCCGCCTTCCGTAGACGGCAACAAGCTTCTGAGAGTCATTCTTCCAGCATTCTTCAAGCCTGGCTAATTCTTTTTTTCTTCCGACAAACATCATCTTCTCTCCTCTTATGATGGTAGAAGCTGGTTGACTTTCTGTTAACTTTTACA
>CAVHKW010000078.1:0-19544 GCA_963636745.1 uncultured Oscillospiraceae bacterium
CCGAGCCATGCTCTATACTTCTCCATATATCCCTTGTCTTTTATCTGCTTCAACGCTTTCTCCGCGCTCTCGTCTCTCTTGATTTCTATTACGTATATGGTGTTCTTTGTCTTAAGTACGCCGTCAATGCGTCCTTTGTTTGTAACAACCTCCGTGTTGATATCTGCATCAACTGCAAGGAGCATTGAGTGGAGCATCAAGTGGTAGTCGGCTTCCACGCTTTTTCCTGTCAAAAGATAGGAGAGATTAGCAAAATATGACTTGATAATGCCGACAGCCTTTTCTGTCTCTCTGTTCTCAAATGCATTTCTTAGTCTTACAGGATTCAGGCTGATCGTGCTCTCTCCTCCGCCATAGACATTAAGGAGAAGGGAAGCAAAGGAAGATTTCACTTCATTATTGGGATAATCAAGAAAGAGTGTGTGTCCGTCATCTTCCGCTCTCTTTATCGTCAAATAACCGCTCTGGAGAAGCAGTGACTTATACTCCGTAAGGGTGACTGACTTCTTTGCAATTTCCGTTATGTCGAAGAATGTTATGTCATCTTTACTTAGAGGCTCGTCAAGACTTGTGTCTACGTTGTAGTTCACCCTCTTTGCTATATCACTCAGGAGTTTCGTTCCTCCTGTCTCTATCCAGTAGTTATCGAAAAGAGAGCCTCCGTCGGCAAAGAAGGAACCTATTGAGACGGGATTGTATACTGTTTCCGCTCCCGGCGCAAATCTGTATCCGTCATACTTTTCCTTGAGCTTTCCCAGGTATTCTTCTCTCGTCATTCCTGTTGATCTGCATCCTTCTGTGATGTAGTCGCTGAGGTATGTTTCAACCTCCTCCTCTGTGTAGCCGAATGCTGTGGCATATTTGGGATTCATTGAATAATCTCTGAGATTGTTCATTGCAGAGAAAATACTGACTTTTGAATATTTGGTAACACCGGTAATGAAGACAAATCTCAGATGATTGTATGATGCCTTGATTACTTCGAAGAACCCTTTGAGAACATCCCTCATCGCTTCGACTTCGGGGTTGTAGATATTGCTTGAAAGCAGCTTGTCGTACTCGTCTATAAGGATTACTACTTTGTTTCTGATTGACAGCTCTCTGATAAGTTCATCCAGACTCTCATCATAACCGAATGCAGCATCCAATTTGATACTATAACTTTTTCCAATTTTGATGATTATCCTCGTCAGCCATCCCTTCAGCTCCTCTGCGTTAGTCTTCTGGCACTTACCAAAATCTATATGGATTACAGGGTATTCCTTCCAGTCATAGTCCATACTGTCTATGTAGAGACCTTTAAAGAGTTCTCTTCTTCCCTTGAAAATCTGTTCGAGTGTGTCGACTGAGAGAGTCTTTCCGAAGCGGCGCGGACGGGAGAGAAAACAATACATTCCTTCCTTCTTGATAAGTTCGTAGAAATATCTTGTTTTATCTACATATATGTAGTTACCCTTGATCAGGTTCTCAAAAGAGCTGTTTCCTACAAGAATATCCTTCATCCTCTAACTCCTCTCTCTTAAGTTTACCATAATTATACAGAGAAACAAATAAGGGTGCTACTCAAGCTTCTGCTTCCTGTAACACCCTTTCCTTTTATTTGTGATATTGCTTGCTTAATAATTCTGGCTTACAAGCTCGAAGTATGCCTGTGGATGAGCACATACCGGACACTTCTCCGGAGCTTTCTTTCCGACTACGACGTGACCGCAGTTTCTGCACTTCCAGATCATCTCTCCATCACGTGAGAAGACAATACCTTCCTCGACATTCTTTAAAAGAGCAAGATATCTCTTCTCGTGCTCCTTCTCGATCTCTCCGACAAGGCGGAATTCTTTTGCAATCTTATCGAAGCCTTCCTTTTCAGCCTCTTCAGCAAATGTCTTGTACATATCTGTCCATTCGTAGTTCTCGCCCTCGGCTGCTGCCTTAAGATTCTCTACTGTTGATTTGACAGCGCCGCCCTCAAGATACTTGAACCACATCTTTGCATGTTCTTTCTCGTTATCTGCAGTCTCAAGAAAGATTGCTGCAATCTGCTCATAACCCTCTTTCTTAGCCTTTGATGCAAAATATGTATACTTGTTTCTTGCCTGGCTCTCACCTGCAAATGCAGCCATGAGGTTTTTCTCTGTCTTTGATCCTTTAAGTTCCATAGTATTTTCCTCTTGTATCCTTATTAGTATAGATTACTATTAATATAGTATCTTATGCTCTATCTTCTGTAAATATCACTTCTTAACAGGGATTATCCTTACCTGCTTATACATTCCCTCTCCCTCGCTCTTTGTCTCGACACCGTCATATTCGTTGAGAGCGGTGTGTACAAGTCTTCTCTCGAAGGGGTTCATCGGATCGAGGAGCCTGCTTCTTCCGCTTCTCTTGACGATATCTGCGACTCTGTATGCGTTGCGGATAATCTGCTCCTCGTGTCTCATGCGGTAGTTTTCACTGTCGACGACGATTTTTATATCGGGATCGTAGTTACCGGCATAGACGTTTGTGATGAGCTGGATGGCATCGAGGTTCTTACCCTTTCTACCGATGATGTAAGAAGAGTCCGGGCTCTCGATATCGAGACCGATCTTGCTGTCGTTGCGGTAGCTGATCGTCACCTTCGCCTCATATCCCATCTTCTCGATAAGCGTACTTACAAACTCGACAACTCTTCTCTCCGTGTCGCTCTCCGCCTCAAGACTATCGTGCGGTGCTTTCTCATCCATCGAATCCTCTACATCTCTTGAGGAGTCATCATCGCCGTAATATACCCTGATTCTGCAGCTGGGCTTCTTGAAGAGACCCTTCTTGACGCTCTCTATAACCTCGACATCAAAGTCCTTACCCGAGAGAGAGAGTTCCTCTATGGCCTTGTTTCTTGCTTCTTCTTCTGTTTTTCCTTCAAATTCTTTATACATTTATTTCCTCGTTAATTATCTTTTTTTCTTGTTGGCTTTCTTCTGAGCCTTGACTGCATCTTTCTCTTCTATCTCTTTCTTGAAACCTGCAACCTTTTTCTTGTTTGTTACTACCTGCTGGATTATTGAAAGAAGGTTGGACATTGACCAGTAAAGAAGAAGTCCTGACGGTGCATTATAGAGAACAAAGAAGAATATTATCGACATACCGTATGTCATAAACCATGTCATTCCCTTGTTCCCCACATTCTGTCCTGCTGTTGCACTCTGTGTAATCTTCATGCTGAAGATCATGGAGAGGGTATAAAGAATAGGAAGAAGGTGGATATTTGCTCCCAGAAGCGGAAGGTTGAAAGGCAGAGTAAAGACTGTCTCCGGAATCGAGAGGTCATTGATCCAGCCCGGGATGAACATTGCGCCGCGGAGTGAGAAATCCTTGTTCAAGAGGCCGTAGAGACCGATGAATATCGGGAACTGTATAAGCATTGGAAGACAGGAACCCATCGGGTTAATACCCTCTTCCTTATAGAGCTTCGCCACTGCTGCATTCTGTGCCTCGGGGTCATCCTTGTACTTGGTCTGTATCTCCTGGATCTTGGGCTGAATGGCACTCATCTTCGCCGTACTCTCCGTACCCTTCTTTGAAAGCGGAATGAGAATAGCCTTTACAAGAAGAGTCAGGAGGATTATTGCAACACCGTAGTTCGGGATGAGGAAGTAGAATGCTTCAAGGGCCCACTTTAAAATCTTCTCGAGCCAGCTCAGCCATGATACATCAAGAGCTTTCTTCAAGTTGTGATCGCTGAGACCGAAAATATTGTCCTTTGCATTGTCGTAGATGGAGAGAGATGACGAGAGCTGCGGTCCGACATAGAACGAATAGACGTCCGTCACCCTGTCGTTTCCCGTCGAAGAACGCGTCATGTAGACAATGTCCTTCTGTGCTATCTCGCTTCCCGTACTCTGCACGGACTCGCTCTTTGCTATTATGTTCTTTGTCTCCGGAATGAGAATGAAAGCGAAGTATTTACCCGTTACTCCCATCCAGCTCATAGCGTCTGTTGATGAGAAGTTTCCCTTCGTCAGAGTCTTTTTGTTGTTCTTCTTCTCGAGCTTGTAGATAACTCTTCTGTAGTCGTAGTTACCGTTGAGAGATTCGAACTCGGGTCCTACCTGCGAGCCTACGGAGATAGTATACATCGAATTATCGCTGTTAATCGGGATGCTCAAACCATCGTCAGTATAAACTGTGACTGCAAGCTGAAGCATATACTCGTCGTTGTTGGCAACAGCATAACGCTTTTCTATCGTGAACTCTCTTCCAGTGCTCTCTTCCTTGAATAAACGTGTAAATGTTACCTGTGTGATCGTATCGGACTTACCCGCAACTTCCTTTACTTCAGATTTATAGTTGAAGAGACAGTCTATGGGAGACGAGTAATCATCGCCCCAGTAGAGCATGAATGAATTATAGTCTCCTTCTTCCTTCAAGAGGAGATCCACATCATTCTTTACATCATAGATGGATTCAACGCTTCCGCCTTTCGGGTTGAAAGTTATCTTCAAAGAAGGCGTTTCCACTGTAAAGAGCGCATCGTCTTTGACTTCCCCTTCTGGCGTATAGGACGCTGATAATATTTCCTCGGGAGGAAGGTCTTCCGTTACATTCTCTACTTCTGATACCTCTGTCGTATCGGAAACAAAAAACATCTGCTGAACTGTCATCCCGACTGTGATAACTATTACACACAGGATGATTGCAATGATAGTATTCCTATCCATTTCTTCTCCAATGGATCTATTCTTCATGCCTGGAAAGATGGAATAGGAACTCTGCTGATGAGATTGTGTGGAACTATTTCCCGTTTGACCTGTCTAATAAGGAGGTGAAATTAGACTCAAGCAAGGAAAAACTGGAAACCTTCCCAGGATATACAATGAGGACATAGTCCTTAGTAATTTCTTCGTTTTCTTCTTGACTCGAATGACGCATAGGATAATTACGGAATATCTCCTTAACTCTCCTTCTGACCTTGTTGCGGTCGACAGCCCTGCCGTAATGTTTGGCGGGGATTACTATCATTCTGTCAAAACCAAGCCCGTTTACAAGACAGATTAATCGCATTCCAAGACAAGAATAACTTCTGCCTGCCCTGAAAATGCGATCAATATCATCTTTTTTTCTAATAAGTTCTCTCTTAGTAAGGTTTCTTCTCATCGCTGACAGTAAGACTGTACCTGCCCTTGGCTCTTCTTCTAGCCAATACCTTGCGGCCACCCTTTGTTGCCATTCTAGCGCGGAATCCGAATTTTCTTGTTCTCTTAGTCTTACTTGGCTGGTAAGTTCTAATACCTTTAGTGCTCATGCTCTAACTCCAATTTTTAACGCTTTTCAGCGATGAATTTTCTTATTTTTTTAGACAATAATGTCCAGTTTCAAAAGTGTAACAATCTACAAAACTCTAGTCAATAACCATTTATACTCTCGGAGACAAAACAACAATCTTTTCTATTTTTTTCTCCGGAAACATCTCATTCCACCTCTTTATTATGCTTTTCTCCTCAAGTTTCAGGAGCGATTTGACAGAGAGTGAGGAAGGAGTGACGTATATCTTCTTCCTGTCGAGATCTCTCAGGGACGCTATTTTCGTCGCTGACGAGAGTCTCGCACCCGATATTACCGGCCACGCCTTATAATATTCGACGTAGCTTATATCCAAATTATTCTCTTTGAGAAATTCTTCCACAGCCTCCCAGAGATTCTTTTCCTTCACCATAGTCTTCCGTCCTTTACTTCCTTCTCTTTCTTGTCGCAGAGTCTTTCATTGTACTCCTCATTCGGAAGAAAGGTGAAAAAAGCCTGGCTGTACTCAGGAAGAGAAGAAAGAAGCAGTCCTCTTTTTACCGGATCTAGTTCAAGTAGTACATCATCGATAAGCAATATCGGTTTCTTACCGGTGAGAGATGTAAAATACCTTGCCTCTGCTATACGGAAGATAAGAGAGCACAGTCTCAACTGCCCGGTCGACCCCATTTGATTGAAGATGCCGTATTGACTCATGACGGAGAAACGGTCCCTGTGAGGGCCGCTTGTAGTCGTTCCCATCTTTTTGTCTCTCTCGACGTTTTCCCTTAAATAATCAACTATACTCTCCACCGTCTCGTCCTTCCACGACGGCTGATAGCTGACGGAGAGTTGATAGTCAGTTCCCGATATGTAGGAAAAGAGGGATGGAAATATTTTATTGAACTCTTCTGTGGCTTTTACTCTTTCCTTTACTATTTCCAGTCCGTAATAAGCCAGTCTCTCGTCGTAGAGTGATATCAAAGAAGAGTCGTCGCACTTCACGGCTGCGTTTCTCTGCGAGAGAATGGAGCGGAAACAGCGGAGGTTGTCGAAGAAAGACGGAGAGTATAAACACATCATCTGATCGAAGAATTTTCTTCTGTACTCGGGTTCCCCTTTTATGTAGTTGATATCCTCATGACAGAAAACAATACATGGAAATTGATAAATAAGTGTCTTACGGTCCTTTATTTCCTTTCCATCGATTATTATCTTACGATTTCTGTCATAGTAAGAGACAGTTATTTTTCCGCTCTCGTCCTCATCTTTATACTCGCCGCTTATTACAAACCCGTCCTCACCGTATTTCACGCACTCTTTAAGAGCTGAGGTACGGAATGAAGATCCATAGCACAGGATGTATATGCTTTCGAGAATGTTAGTTTTTCCCTGTCCGTTTGAGCCGTAAAGAAGAATATTCTCCGAGTCTATTTCAATCGAATCAGAGAATATGTTTCTATAGTTGGTGTAGCTTACTTTATTGAATCTCATCCCTGCATCGGCATAAGAACATAGAAGTAGTTGCTTTCGGGCTCAGGAGAGAAAATCATAGCTCCGTTCTGAGTCTGAAGTTTAATCTTCAGGTATTCTGTGTTTATCTTTTTGATAGTCGGAAGAAGAAGCCCGGAATTGAACGAGAGCTTCATGCTGGGTCCGTTGTATTCACAGGGAATAAGACGCTTCGAGTCTCCTACTTCATTGTTCTCACTGCTTATCATGACACCTTCAACGTTGATATCGACAAAGATCTTCTTTGACTTTATCTCGGTGAAAATAGATGTGAGGGAGATTGATGACGCCATGTCCGATGCAGATATTCTGCACTCGTATTCAAGAGATGAAGGAATTACTCTCTCGTAATTAGGATAAGGACCTGCGATGAGGGTTGAACTTATGGTTCTGTCATTCACCTTTGCATAGATAGTGTCATTGGTCATGGCAAGAGAGAAGAGTCCCTCGCCTGATGAAATCTTTTCGAGAAGAGAAAGGAACTTTACAGGAATGATTGAAGGCGGAAAATCGGGAATCTCCTGCTCGAATGTGTTCTCTATATAAGCCATTCTTCTACCGTCGGTTGCAACCATAACGACCTTCTCGTCCTTCTTTTCAAAGAAGACGCCGGTGAGGAAGAAACGTGTTGTCTCTTCTGCCACTGCAAAGCTCGTCTTATCGGCCATGTCGGAGAACGCCTTCTGTGGAATTGAGAAATAAAGTGATTCATCAACATTCTTTATCTCGGGGAACTTTGAGGCATCGAGAGTCTTGAGCTTGGTGTTTATCTTATTAGAGCTCACGGGACGTATATTGAGCTTGTCCTCCTCTTCGCTGAATTCCATATCTTCATCGGGAAGATTCTTCAATACTTCATTGAGATTGCTGCAGAAGACTGTCGTAGCACCCGGAATTATAGTGGAGACCGGGATGGTGGATACAAATGAAAGTTTTCCATCCTGGGCCTTTATAGTAAGCATATCGTTCTGGTTTTCAAGTAATACGTTGCTTGTCACGGAAAGAGAATTCTTGATGCTTGTAAATGATACGGCAAGCTCGATCTCTTTTCTTATAGATTCACATGAACAGATGAATTTCATTTTTTCACACTCCTAATATTATAAATAATAACATAAATATATTGGTTAGTAGTATTAATAGTATCGCACAAAAATGTTAAAAACTCACTAATTTATTTACCTTATATGAAGTTAAAGTGTTAAAAACTCTGTTAAAAACAAAGAAAGTTTTTCACATTTTGAAGTTGAATGTTAAAAAAAAGAGAGTTTTCCACATTTTTTCACATCTTTTTAACATAGTTTTACACATTCTTCTTCAGCATCTTTGCAACGGAATCCACTGCTTTTCTCACAGTTTCATCGCTGTCGATCTGTGCTTCCGTCTGGAGGACGGAGTACCTCACAGATGTGTGATCCTTGTTTATGTACTTACCTATGTCGCTTTGAGTGAAGTGACCTATATGATAAGCGACATAAATTGCAATCTGACGCGGAATCTTTATGCTGCGGCTTCTGTTTGTTCCCTTCATATCGACAAGAGAGACGTTGAAATAGTTGGCTGCAGCCGTAAATACATCGTTGATGGTGAAATCTACATTGACCTGTGGAGGTTCTATGATGAGGTTTTTAAGCGACTCCTTCGCCATTTCGATAGTCGCCGGTGACCCCACCAGTTTCGATATCCCGCTCACTGTGATAAGAGCGCCCTCGAGGTCCCTGACGTTTGTTCTTACATTCTGTGCTATGTAGTCGAGAACAGCGTCGTCGAGAGAGAGTTTCTCACTGTTGTTCTTCTGCCTTGCAATGGCAAGCCTAACTTCATACTCCGGCGGCCTTAAATCGACGTTGAGACCGCTTGAGAAACGTGTTCTGAGCCTGTCTGTTATATCTGTAAGCTCCGTCACCGGACGGTCGCATGTAAATACAATCTGCTTGTTCTTGTTATAGAGTTCAACGAAGGTGTGGAAGAGCTCCTCCTGGATTCCGGCCTTCTTCTGAAGAAAGTGTATATCATCAAGAAGAAGAACATCGACATCTCTGTATTTCTTTTTGAATGGGCTGAGATTATTAAGGTTGTTTACAAATTCGTTTGTAAATGATTCAGCTGTGGAATATATGACCTTCATGCTGGGGTCTTTATCGTATACGAAGTTGCCTATGGCCTGTAAAAGGTGGGTTTTACCCAGTCCTACGCCGCCGTAGATGAGACAGGGATTATATGATGTTGTGCCGGGATTGAGTGCGATGACCTGTGCTGCTTTATAGGCGAGGTCGGAGTTGTCGCCTTTGATGAAGTTGTCGAGCCTGTACTTGGAATTCAGAGTTGGATTCTTCTTTTTCTCGCTCTTTACCTTCACATCCTTTTTTTCTTCACTTTTGACAGTCTTCTTCGAGCTGTTTTTTGTCAACGTTTTATCTACAACAAAATTAACGCTGAGGTTATCACCGGTCTTTTCACTGAGGAAATTTTCGATCAGGGCTTTATGGTCCTTTATGAGAGAGACGACGAAATCGGAATCGGCCGATAGTGTGACCACTCCGTCTTCGATTGATTTTATATCGATATTGCTTAAAAACGCTTTGGCCTCCGTCGGCAGAGTGTTCTTGAGCATTTCCTTTGTTTCTATCCACAGTGTTGATAATTCTTCCATAGCGAGAATTATGATAATAAATAGAATTTCAGATAGCAAGAAGAGAGAATATGGAGAGATGCTCTTTTCTTTCCTATCCCTACGGTCTTTTTATGACTATTGTAAAGGGCTTTCTATTTATGTTAACATATCTATAGATATTTTAATAATCACGCACGCGCGTGAGGAACCAAAGGAACAAATCTATAATGGAAGAAGAAAAGAAAATCGCTGGCCACACTCATGAAGAGCTGGAAGCGGAGCTTAAGGCTAGTAATGAGTATGATTCGTCTGGAATTACCGTCCTTAAGGGGTTGGAGGCTGTAAGGCAGAGACCGGGTATGTACATAGGTTCTACCGGTATCGACGGTCTTCATCACCTTGTATATGAGGTTATCGATAACTCAATAGACGAAGCCATGGCCGGATACTGTAATGAAATAAAGGTCAGCTTTGAAAACGGGGAAAAGGGAGAAATATGCTCTGTAGAAGATAACGGCAGAGGTATCCCTGTAGATATACACCCCGGAGAAGGAAAGAGCGCCCTGGAAGTTGTTTTGACACAGCTTCATGCAGGAGGAAAGTTCGATCACAACGCCTATAAAGTGTCGGGAGGACTCCACGGTGTCGGCGTCTCATGTGTCAACGCGCTCTCACTGTGGATGGAGGTGACGGTATACAGAGCACCTCATATCTACAGACAGGTCTACTCGCGTGGTATTCCGCAGACTGAAGTAACTGTTATCGGCGATACCGAGAGAACAGGTACAACAGTCAAGTTTACACCAGACTTTGATGTAATGGAGAGAAACAGCTTCGACTACGAGACTCTCTCTAAGAGATTCAGAGAACTCAGCTATCTCAATAAGGGCATCACCATCTCCGTATGCGATAAGCGCGGGGAGGAGGAGAAGAAAGAGACGTTCCACGCGGAAGGCGGACTCTCGAGCTATGTTAAATACCTCAATGAGTACAAGACTGTGCTTTCCGACCCGATTGCTCTTGAAGGCGGCTCCACTACCGGGAAAAACGGAAGCGGCGACCCTGTGACGATAGAGGTTGCAATACAATACAACGACAAGTTCGACGAGAAGGTCGTAACATTTGTCAACAACATCAACACGCGTGAGGGAGGAACACATCTCTCGGGCTTCAAGACTGCACTCTCGAGGTGTTTCAACAACCAGCTCAAGAACAGCCAGAAGTATATGAAGATATATTCGGGCTCTCTTGACAGTAAAGATATCGCAGAGGGGCTCACAGCAGTCATTAGCGTCAAGATTCCGAATCCCCAGTTCGAAGGTCAGACGAAGATGAAACTCGGTAACTCATCCGTCAAGGGTATCGTGGACTCTCTTGTCTATGAGAAGTTGACGAACTATTTCGATGAATATCCGGATGTACTTGATAAGCTTTTGAATAAAGTCACCCAGGCGGCTCTCGGGCGTGTTGCGGCCCAGAAGGCAAGAGACAACATCCGTAAGAAGAACGACATAGGAGGGCTACCGGGAAAACTTGCCGACTGTTCAATGCACGACCCCGAGAAGTGTGAGATCTTCATCGTTGAGGGAGACTCCGCAGGCGGCTCTGCAAAGAGCGGAAGAGACCGTAACTTCCAGGCTATTCTTTCTCTGTGGGGAAAGATGCTCAATGTCGAGAAGGCACAGGAAGCAAAGGTTCTCAACAACGAGAAGCTTCTTCCTATCATTCAATCAATAGGTGCAGGCATTACACGTTACAATGCAGGCTCTTCAAGTGAAGAGGAAGAGAGCGAGGGCGAAAAGAAGAAGGAAGACAAGCTTTTCGATATATCGAAGGTCAGATACCACAAGATCATCATAATGGCCGATGCCGATGTCGACGGAAGCCACATCAGAACACTTCTTCTGACTTTCTTCTATAGATATATGAGACCTATTATCGATAACGGGTATGTATACTTTGCAATGCCTCCTCTTTATAAGTTCTCGGGCCCGAAGATCAATAAGCCTATCTATGCCTACACGGAAGAAGAGAGAGCGGAGAGACTGAAAGAGGCTGTGGCTATTACGGGAGATGTAAACAAGGTCTCCGTACAGCGCTACAAAGGTCTTGGAGAGATGAATCCCGAGCAGCTGTGGGAGACGACGATGAATCCCGAGACGAGAATGCTCGGCAAGGTTCACCTCAAGGACGCAGAGGAAGCAGACAGAGTCTTCTCCATGCTTATGGGAGAGGAAGTAGAGCCGAGACGTGAGTTTATCGAGCAGAATGCGACATATGCTCAGAATATCGATATTTAAGGAGTGGGTATGGACGATAACAACAGCTTTAACGGTCTGGAAGAAGGCCAGGAAGAAAAGATAGAGACAAGACCGGGTGCCATTATTACATTCGATCTCTCGAGTCAGATGAAGAAAAGCTATATCGACTACGCAATGTCGGTAATAGTATCGCGTGCTCTTCCTGATGCAAGAGACGGCCTAAAGCCCGTACATAGAAGAATTCTCTATTCCATGTGGGATATGGGAATCAGATACAACACAGCTAACAAGAAGTGTGCACGTATCGTCGGTGATGTACTTGGTAAGTATCATCCGCACGGAGATGCGTCGGTATATGATGCACTTGTAAGACTGGCACAGGATTTCTCACTGCGTTATCCCGTTGTATTTCCTCAGGGAAACTTCGGTTCGATAGACGGTGATCCACCGGCAGCAATGAGATACACAGAGGCCAAGATGGCCAAGGTCGGAGAGGAGATGATGGCCGACATAGGTAAGGATACCGTCGACTTCATGTCCAACTACGATGAGTCTCTCACGGAGCCTGTCGTTCTTCCTGCAGCTTTTCCGTTCATGGTATGTAACGGTTCAAGCGGTATTGCCGTCGGTATGGCGACCAATATGGCACCACACAACCTCAACGAGGTCGTTGAAGGTATATGCGCCCTCATCGACAATCCCGAGATAACAATCGAGGAACTCAGCGAGTATGTTAAGGGTCCTGACTTTCCCTCTGCGGGAACAATCCACGGCAAAAAAGGCATCATGGAGGCATTCACGACAGGTAAGGGAAAGATCGTAATCAGATCCAGGTACGAGATTGTAGATGCTGACCCACATAGTAAGGACGACTTAAATAAGACACACACAGCCATCTACTTCACAGAACTGCCCTATCAGGTGAATAAGGCGGAGCTTGTGAAGAAGATCGATGACTACCGTAAGGATGGTGTCATTCCCGGAATTGCACAGATCAAGGATCTCTCCGGAAGGGACGGCCTCAGAGTCGCTGTTTATCTCAAGCAGGAAGCAGTTGCTAATGTCGTACTCAATATGCTCTGGCAGAAGACTGCTCTCCAGTCCAACTTCAACATCTATAACCTCGCCCTCTATAACGGTGCTCCGAAGCTCTTCTCCCTCAAGGATATGCTCCAGGTCTACATAGATCACAGAGAGAGCGTCATAGAGCGCAGAACACGCTTCGATTTGAAGAAGGCGAAGGAGAGAGAGCATATACTTCTCGGCCTGAAGACAGGTCTTGAGAACATTGATGAAGTAATAGCTATCATCAAGGCAAGCCAGGACAACACTGTCGCATCCCTTGAACTGCAGAAGAAGCTATCTCTTTCCCAGATACAGGCTGACGCCATAATCGACATGAAGCTTGGAAAACTCAGCCATCTCGAAACCGATAAGATATTGGATGAACTTGCTGAAATCGAGAAGAGAATCGGTGAATATGAGTATATTCTCAGCGACAGACTCCATGTTCTCGAGGTTGTAAAGAAAGAGATTAGAATCATCGGCGAGAAATACGGCGATGCAAGAAGAACCGAGATTATTGAAAGAGAGCTTGATGATGCATCTCCCGAGGACTTCATAAAGAAGGAGGAAGTTGTTATCAACATCACCAAGAAAGGATTTGCCAAGAGACTCTCGGCAACGGAGTACAAGGCTATCGGAAAGGGCGGAAAGGGAACGATAGGAGCCAAACTCACGGACGGCGACTATGTAGATCACCTCTTCACATGCTCCTCCCACGATATAATCACATTCATAACCAACCTCGGACGTGCTTATTATATAAAAGCATATGAGATTCCGGAGAGCGGCAAGACTACCAAGGGAACAAATATGAAGAACTTCCTGAGGATAGAGAATGATGAAAAGATTACATCGATAATCAGCTTCAAGAGTGATGAAATAAACAACGAGACTTATCTCTTAATGGTAACGAAGAAAGGTGTTACAAAGCGTGTTGTAATGACTGACTTCAGAAATGCCAAGACAAAGGGAGTCAAGGCTATCATCCTTGACGAGGGAGACGAGCTTGTCGAGACCTTGATGGTCAAGGACCATGATGAAGTCATGTTCATATCGAGAAGCGGCAAGGGACTAAGGGTCTCCGTTGACGATATAAGGCCGATGGGTAGAGCAACTCACGGTGTCAAGGCTATGAAGCTTATAGGAGACGACGAGATAGTATCTGCAGTGAAGGTTGAAGAAGACAAGATTATTCTTCTCCTGACCGAGCTTGGAAAAGGTAAGAGAACATCCTTTGATAACTTCATGGCTCACGGACGTGGAACAATGGGTCAGAGAATCTATTCTCTCTCTGATGACGACAGAGTTGTCGGTGCCGTTTCCGTTACGGATAATGACGATGTCATCCTCATCACCATGTATGGACAGGTTTTGAGAGTTGCCGTCAACAGCATAAGCAACCAGGGAAAGAATGCTTCCGGCGTCATAGTTGCAAAGTTCAAGAAAAAGAACGACAGAATCAACGCCCTCGATGTTACCCTCCATGAGGATGTAACGGAAGAAGAGGAAGACTCATCACCTTCATCAGAAACAGAAACTCCTGATAACGAGTAAACAAAATCATCTGCCCGGGTTATCCCGGGCATTTCTCTCTCAAAAACATACTCCAACCTATCACAAAACAAATTCCGATAGTTATCAAAGGGAAGAAAGCCTCCCCGCTGCGTTCAGATCCCTCTATAAGCCCAGACGGAAGGAATCTCATAAGAAGAAATCAACTTATTTAAAGGAAAAGAAAAAAGCATATTAGAGGTAAATCGGCCTCTAAAAGTATCCTATTTTATAGGGGAGGAAGATGAGAAAGATACAGCCAAAACTGTATCTATTAATAGTAACGCCATATTTCGGAAAGTTAGTTATTTCCTTAATATATAAAGAAATAGATAGCGATTAGTATGAAAACAGGATAGATGATTATTTCTGTTCTAAAATTCGCAGAAGTGATATAAGAAAATAAGGTCTGAATTGTTTCACGTGAAACATAGAGAGGATGCGCAAAAATGTGATTAATGGGCTATGTATTACTCTGATAGTTTCAACTTTATGAGTAAGCAAACCTTTTTCTGGTTTATCGTCAATCAAAAAAATACATTTAAATTTGATTTAGGTCGTTTTATGATATGGGCTTTGTTTAATCGAGAATTGTTATATCTTGCGTATATGCCTGTTTCTCTGTTTAACACATGCTTTGGAAAGAATGGTTGTTTTAGGTGGATTGGCTTTTAATGTTTCACGTGAAACATAAAAAAAAAGAGCTTCCTGGGAAGCCCTTCATGAATTATTCGTTGAATTAGAACATTTCGTCATTCACGACTACGATATCTTTATCGACTGTCTCTTTAAGATATCTTTCAACGCCGTTCGAGAGTGTCATCTGGCTCATCGGACAGCCTGCGCAATGTCCGTGAAGTTTGACATGAACGATCTTTCCTTCGATCTTTTCTACCGATATATCGCCGCCGTCGTTCTGGAGAGCGGGACGAATCTCATCTATTGCTGCTAAGATTTTTTCTTTCATAACAGTTGCTCCTTTATGTAGGGTTTATTTCTTCATTAAGGATATCAGTGTAGTGAAATACGGTCAACTTCAAGAGGCTTTTTTAATGACTTTTCCTCCTTTTGAGGATATATTTTAGCTATGTCGAGAAAGATTATTATTTATAACCAGAAAGGAGGAGTCGGAAAGACCACAGTAGCGGTGAATTTAGCGTCATCGCTGGCGTCCAGCGGTCTAAAAGTCCTCTTAATTGATCTTGATGCTCAGGTAAACCTGACACATGCTGTTTCGGGTGATTTGAGAAAACCTAATATATATCAGGTGATAACCGGAGAAACGGAAGCGAAGAATGCCGTGCAGTCCACGCAGTTTAATAATCTCTTTTTGATTCCCGGTTCTCTCGATATGGCGGGTCTTGCAATTGAACTTGTAGATCAGGAGAACAGAGAGCAGTTTCTTAAAGAGAGCATAAAGGACATAGACGGTGATTTTGATTATATTCTTCTTGATTGTCCGCCGTCTCTGGGCCTGGAGACTGTCAATGCTCTTTCATGGTGTGATGAGGTAATAATCCCGCTTCAATGTGAATATCTTGCAATGGAAGGATTGAATCTTATAATGCGTACCATTACGAATATAAGGAAGACAGTCAATCCTAATATTAAAATACTCGGGATACTCTTCACAATGTACAGCAGAAGGGTGAGATTGAATCAGGAAGTTGTTGATGATATTTCAAAATTCTTCCCTGATCTGGTCTTTGAAACCATTATCCCGCGTTCTTCGCGGCTTGCAGAGGCTCCTTCACATGGATTACCTATCAATTATTACGATAAATCCTCTTCGGGAGCAAAAGCATTCTTAAAACTCAGCCAGGAGGTGATTGAACGTGACAACAGATAAAAAGAAAGGTCTGGGTAAGGGAATAAGTGCTCTCATGAGCGGTTTCGATTTCGATTCCCAGACAGAAGACATACTTACCAAAACCTTAAAAGAAGATAAGAAGAATACTCCGCTCTCTGTTATTATGGTGAGTCTTGATAAAATCAGGACGAATCCCAACCAGCCGAGAAAGTATTTTGATGAGGAAGGCCTTAAAGAGCTTTCGGAGTCGATAAAGAGCCAGGGAATAATTCAGCCACTGACGGTTGAGGAGATAGCTCCCGGTGAATATTCGATAATTGCGGGTGAAAGAAGATATAGAGCTGCAAAGATGGCGGGACTCGAGAAGGTACCGGCTATCGTAATGTCTCTTTCAGATATAGAGAGGATACAGGTTTCTCTTATAGAGAATATACAGAGAGAGAATCTCAATGCTCTTGAAGAGGCCCAGGCTTATCAATATCTGATAGATAAGACCGGCTTTACTCAGGAGACGGTGGCAGAGAAGGTCGGAAAGAGCAGAAGTACGATAACAAACTCCTTGAGGCTGTTGTCTCTCAATAAGGAAGAAAAGGACGATATCGTATCGGGAGCACTCTCTGCAGGACATGCAAGGGCTCTTCTATCTCTCGTAAATCCTTCGGACAGGATTCTACTCAGAGATAAGATAATTAATGAAGGGCTTTCCGTAAGAGACAGCGAGGAGCTTGCAAAGGAATATAATGAAGGCCATAAAATAAAGGCAAAGGCGAAGGAAAAGAAGAAGGACGAGGAGACTGAGAGAGCTGAAGATAAGTTCACATCAGCTTCCGGCCTCAGGTGTGCCATTAAGGGAAGTATTTCAAGAGGTAAGCTTGTCATTAAATTCAAGAATACGAGAGAGCTCGAGAAGATATATTCGCTCATAAGCAGCGGCGATATACTATTTAATGATTAAATCATTATGATATAAGGAAATAAACATGAAAGACGGATTATATGCAATAATCAAAACATCAAAGGGAGATATCACATTATCTCTCGAGTACAAGAAGACACCGATGACGGTGTGCAATTTCATAGGACTCGCAACGGGTGTTCTAAATCTCCAGAATCCCGGAAAGCCTTTCTATGACGGACTTACATTTCATAGAGTAATCGACAATTTCATGATCCAGGGTGGATGCCCCGTCGGAAACGGAACAGGCGGCCCGGGATACAGATTCCCCGATGAGTTTGATGACTCTCTCAAGCACACAGGACCGGGTGTTCTCTCGATGGCTAATGCAGGCCCCGGCACAAACGGCAGCCAATTCTTCATCACACATGTCGAAACCCCTTGGCTTGACGGCAAACATACGGTATTCGGACATGTAGTCGAAGGTCAGGATGTTGTGAACAGGATCAAGCAGGGCGACAAGATCGATAAAGTCGAGATCGTAAGAGTCGGTAAGGAAGCCGAGGAGTTCGACGTATCGAAGGAAAAGTTTGCTTCTCTTGTATCCGAGAAAGAGGAAGAAGTCAGGAAGAAGAAGGACGAGGAGAACAGAAAGATAGAAGAAAAGATACACGAGCTCTATCCTAACGCTTTAAAAACCGAGTCAGGCCTCATGTTTGTAATAGACAGAGAAGGAGAAGGTACAGCCAAGCCTAAGTTCGGAGACAAAGTAACAGTACACTACGAAGGAAAGCTTCTCAACGGAAAGATCTTTGATTCCTCCTATCTCAGACACTCTCCCGCAACATTTAAAATCGGAGAGGTAATCGAGGGATGGAACGAGGCTTTGGTTACGATGAGAAAGAACGAGAAGAGAACCCTCATCATCCCACCGGATCTCGGCTACGGCGAGTACGGCTACCCGGGAGTTATCCCGCCATCGGCATATCTTATTTTTACAGTTGAACTACTTTCTTTCTAGGAGAACAAATGAAGAACACTACCGTTTATATCTGCCGTGAATGCGGACACGAAGAGTCGAAGTGGACGGGGCGTTGTCCCGACTGCGGAAGCTGGAACAGCTTTGACGAGAAAAAGGTTCAATCGACGAAGAATGTGGACAAGGATAAAACGGTAATTGATGAAGATGTAAGAAAGCTGAGCGATGTTCCCTATGAGAAGACGATGAGATTGTCCTCAAGAATCGAGGAGTTTGATCGTGTTCTCGGGGGAGGCGTTATGAGACCCAGCAGCGTTCTTGTCGGAGGAGAGCCGGGAATAGGAAAGTCTACGCTGATGCTGCAGGTTCTTTCAAATCTCTCCGAGTATGACAATGTTCTTTATATATCGGGGGAGGAGTCTCCGTCCCAGGTCAGAATGAGGGCCGAGAGACTTTCTCTTCCGACAGATAAGATCAAGATCGTCTGCGATACAAGACTTGAATCGCTTCTTTCAATCATCGAGAGGGTAAAACCCGGCTATATCGTAGTTGATTCAATTCAGACACTTTCTTCTTCTACGCTTGATTCTTCATCAGGCTCTCCAAACCAAATAAAGACATGCTCGATGGAACTTTCTCTATGTGCAAAGAAGACAGGCGCTGCCATCTTCTTCATAGGGCATGTAACGAAGGACGGTATCATAGCTGGCCCGAAGATCATCGAACATATGGTCGACACCGTACTCTACTTCGAGAGCGCGGAGAACGGAATAAGACTCCTCAGGGCAAGTAAGAGCAGATTCGGCAGTGTCGACGAAATTGGCCTCTTTGAAATGTCAGAGAAGGGCCTCAGGGGAGTAAAGGATCCGGCTTTGACATTTCTCTCCCAGCGTGGTAATGATGCAATTCCCCCCGGAATAGTATTTACTCCTATAGTAGAAGGCTCGAGAACATTCATCGTCGAGATACAGGCTCTGGTCGTGGATGCCAGAAGCGGTTACCAGAGGATTTATTCCGATAAGATAGATTCAAACAGAATAAACAGAGCAGAGGCTATACTTATGCGTCATGCGGGCCTTGATCTCTCGAATCAGGATATATACGTCAATGTCGCAGGCGGCGTTAAACTCAGCGAGGGAAGTATCGATCTCCCCCTTGCTCTGGCGCTCTACTCATCGAAGACCAATATAGCTCTCCCTCTCTTCTCCTCTTCTTTTGGAGAGCTCTCTCTTGCAGGAGAAGTAAGACCCGTGACATTCCAGGAAAGAAGGATAAAGACCCTTTCCGATATGTCATTCAATCGAGTCATACTCTCTGGAGATGTGAAGAAGAAAGAGATGACACTTGTTAACGTGAAGGATATAAGAAGTGCGGTGATTGCTGCCTTCAAGAAATAAAGTTAGTCGTTATTACAAAGATATAACTTATTGCCATGAAAGTAATAGGTTATTATCAATCAAGACAGAAAAGTAGAACAGGATAGAGATTGTTATAGAGCCTTACTATTATTATGTATATAGCACATTAAGAAAAATAACCGCCCTTACTTCGAAATTTGAGCGGTTACTTATAACCATATAATTTGAGGTCAACCGTCC
>CAVHKW010000079.1:0-8021 GCA_963636745.1 uncultured Oscillospiraceae bacterium
GCATCCCTGTCTATCATGCTGTTTCTGACGGGATGTTCTTTTGAAGTATATATTCTGCAAACGGGGACGCTTTTTCCCCTTTCATTTGTCTTGTATCTGACGAACACGTCTATCTATATTAGTTATTGAGGTGAGTTTTTTCAATTATGGTCCCTCCCATGGTGATAAAAAAAGCAAAAAAGATTAGAATCGAATAAGGAGATGTTTATGATAGAACCCGTAATCCTTAAAGGCTTTAGAGACAGCCTTCCCAAAGAAGAGATACCGAAGAGAAAAATAATGGCCGTGCTGGAGAAGAATTTCCAGAGCTACGGCTTCGTCCCAATCGATACGCCCGTATTGGAATATACATCGGTACTCCTTGGTAAGGGAGGAGGAGAGACAGATAAGCAGGTCTTCCACTTCATGGATAACGGAGGAAGAGAAGTTGCGATGCGCTTTGATCTCACCGTCCCCTTTGCACGCTTCATGGCATCTCACCTAGATGATGTGGCACTTCCTTTCAAACGCTACCACATAAACAAGGTATGGAGAGGAGAAAAGCCCCAGAAAGGAAGATACCGTGAATTCTTCCAATGCGATTTCGATATCGTGGGCGTCGACAACGAGATAGCAGACTATGAGATTCTCTCGATGATGGACTCATCATTCTCCGCTCTCGGAATCAAAGGCTATACATTCCATCTCTCGCACCGTGGCCTCTTCAACACATTCCTCGAGAAAATCGGCGTCAGGGATGACTCCGTCGAGATTCTGCGCGCTGTCGATAAACTGAGAAAAATCGGAGAGGATGAAGTAAAGAAAATCCTTCTCGATATTACAAAGAGCGAAGATAAATCGAACCTCATTCTTTCATACATAACAGCAGCCTCCGATAATTCCACCTTCCTCGAAACCCTCGAGAAACTCGTGGCGATTTCAGGCGGAGAGAGTGAGAGTTCGAAGAGATTGAAGGATATCTACACGCTTCTATGTGAAATGGGAATAGCCGACCACTTCGTACTCGACCCCTCAATTACAAGAGGCCTCGATTACTACACAGGTATTGTCTATGAGACATTCCTCACCGGAGCCGAGGAGATCGGAAGCGTATGTTCGGGCGGCCGCTACAATAATCTTGCCTCCCTTTATACAAAAGAGAACCTTCCCGGTGTCGGATCCTCGATAGGACTGGATAGGCTAATTGCAGCGCTTGAAGAGCTGAGAAGTCCGTTACTCGAGAAAAGCGAGAGCAGCGACGTACTTATAATCTACTCGAAGGAAGCTGCAGTAAAAGCCGAGAAAACAGCTAAGGCAATAAGAGCGAGAGGTCTCAAAGCCGATGTATATCTCACACCCGACGCAAAGATGAAGAGAGTCTATGACTATCTCGATAAGACTTCCATCCCCTACCTTCTCACCGTCAGCGACAAATACTCTCTCAGAGACCAGAGAACAAGAGAGAGCACGAGCTACGAGACAATAGATGAGCTTCTTTCAGGAATCAAGGCGTGATAGATTACAAGAAACTTCCCGTTTATAAGAGCAAGAAAAAACTTCTCGATGCACTTGAGAAGAATCAGGTGATCGTCGTCGAAAGCCCGACGGGAAGCGGTAAGACAACGCAGATTCCCCTCATACTCAATGAAGCGGGATACGCCTCATCGGGGATGATCGGAATTACACAGCCGAGGCGCATCGCAGCTGTGAACGTATGTGAATTCATAAAGAAGCAGATTAACGACGAGGAGTCTTTCTGCGGCTACACGATGCGCTTTCACGACACATCCGACAGCTCCACACGAATTAAGATAATGACTGACGGAATAATACTCCAGGAAGTAAAGGATGACCCCATCCTTTCACGCTACTCCGTCATCATGATAGACGAAGCCCATGAGAGAAGTCTCAATATTGACTTCATCCTCGGACTTTTAAAGGAAATAACAGAAGAAAGACGTGACCTCAAGGTCATAATATCGAGTGCGACAATAAATACATCTTCTTTCTCCAGATTCTTCAATAACGCCCCCGTCATTTCAATTTCAGGTCATCCCTTCCCCGTAGAAGTAAAGTACATCCCGAGAAGGCTCGAGAGGGAGACTGAAGATGATTATTATCTGACGGTGTGCAATTTAGTCGAGGATGCCCATAAAAGGGAGGACGGCGGCGATGTTCTTATCTTTCTTCCCGGGGAAGCCGAGATAAAGACATGTATAAACGAGCTCCTTTACGGGCACCTTGAAATAATCAACAGGGATGACTACGAGATCTATCCTCTCTACGGAAGGCTCTCGAAAGAAGAGCAGGACAGAGTCTTCATTCCGACAACACCGGGGAAAACAAAGGTCGTAGTTGCAACAAACGTTGCAGAGACGTCGCTCACAATAGACGGAATAAGGACGGTTATAGACTCGGGACTAGCGAAGACCAATTTCTATAACCAGAGAAACTTCACCTCATCTCTTATCCCGACTCTAATTTCACGCTCCTCTGCAGACCAGAGAAAAGGTAGAGCCGGACGCACCGAAAGCGGAGTTTGCTACCGCTTATACAGCGAAGAAGATTACAACAGAAGAAGGGAGTTCAACGAAGAGGAGATCCTTCACTCGGACCTTGCTGAAGTCGTGCTGCGGATGTGTGAACTCGGAATCTACAACCCCACATCATTTCCATTCATTACAAGGCCAAAGGAAGAGTCTCTTATAAGTGCAATAGAGACACTCAAGTACATAGGAGCCATAAGAGAGAACCTGCACCTAACATCAATCGGAGAGATGATGATAAAGTTCCCGCTTCTTCCACGTCTCTCGAGAGTCATAGTAGAGGCAGTCATCAACTACCCCGATGTAATAGAGCCCGTGATAACGGCAGTATCGTTTTTGTCGACGAAAACTCCGTTTATTCTTCCTCAGGATAAGGAGTATGAAGCGCGTGAAGTCCACCATATGATGGTCGACAACGACAACGGAGACTTTGCGGCTTACCTCTCAATGTATAAATTGTACACGAAATACGAGAGTGAGAAGCAGAGAGAGAAATTCTGCACCTCCCACTATCTCGATAAGCAGACCATGGACGAGATTGTTCATATAAAGGGACAGCTTGAAGATATCGTAAGCGGTATGGGAGTCCCGATATCAGAAAAGAAGGTCAATATGAAGGAGTACCTTATATGTCTTGCATCCGGCCTCAGACAATATATATGCATCAAGACTAAGGGCTACTCATATAGATCAATCAAGGCAAATGAAATCTACATGCACCCGGGTTCAAGCTGGTTCATAACACGACCCGAATTCATCCTCGCGGGGGAGATCGTCCAGACGAGTAAGCTCTACGCCCGCAGTGTCTCTCCTCTCAAAGCCGAGTGGATAAAGGAGATTGATCCCCTCTTACTGAGAGAGCTCACAGCACCGGAAGCGAATAAAAAGAAAGAGACGCCCAAACAGAAGACAAATGTCGAGAAGGAACTCGGAAGGTTCACACGGAGGTTAAAAGGAAAGAAGGTATATGTTGTACCTCTTACTCAAATAGAGGAGATAAAGGACCGTTCTGATATAAGAATATATCCTTCGTGCGAGAATGTGATTGCAAGGAACAGTATCCCGACATCCATGATCGACAAGGAGATGAGGCTTGTTCCTAAGACAAAGCACATAGTGCGAAAAAGAAACAGGAAACACTTCTCTCCTTATGACAGTGACGAAGTAATCATCAGCTACCGTAACGATATATTGAAGCCGATAGAAGAAGACAAGCGCCTCAAGTATTTATACCTCGACGAAAGCAACAACTCCTACTTCCTCTCCTCCACCCCCGACCTAGAGAGTGCAGTTGCGTCATCAATCTATGCCCTCTCAATGCTCTATGAAAACATGGACGAGAGCAGAGTCAAACTCAGAAAAGAGATAAAGAGACTTGTCGCAAAGTATATGAGACTATCAAATAACGGCTAAGATGATCATGATGATGCCGTTAATGCCGACAAACGAGTAAATTACCTTCTTGAGAAGAGACCTCTCCATCTTGAGAGGCATGAGAGAAGATAAGACAATCCCGGCTATTCCCCCTAATGTCGATACCGTCATCTGGCCGAAGTCCCCGGCAGTAACAGAGGAGGAAAGGAGCCGAGTAAGAAGACTGAGCGTATTAAGAAAGAGAAAATACACCTGAAGCGTAACAACATAGTCCCTCCTCTCTTCAATAGAAGGATTGAGGTATAAAACAGCAAGAGGCCCGCCCTGTGCGAACATCCCTCCGAGGAGCCCGCATACGACCCCGATAAGAGAGCCCGCAAGTTTAGTGGGCTTAAGAGCTACCTTATCGGATGCAAAAAGAAAATAGAGGGCAAGAAGCACAAAGACGGCCCCGAGTATTAAAAAGAGTATATTCGTATCGATCGAGACAGAAAGACGAGCCCCGATGAATGCAAAGATAAGCGATGGAATAAGAATCGGAACAAGAACACTCCATCTAACCCTCCTCCAGTCTTTGATCACTATGTAGATGGGAAAGACAATGCACGTAAACTGCGTCAAAGCAACAGCCTTACTCGTCTCCATAAAGAAAGGAAGCGTATTCACCATCATCACAGCAGCCCCGAAGCCTATCGTCCCCTGAAGATAAGCAGAGAGAAGTCCGATTACAAAGATAAGAAGAAGTTCCATAATGCTATGATAACTCATATTCCTTTTAAAGCTATAACCAACCTCTACTATTCATCTTCAAGCTTCAAGCCTGATAAGTCCGGAACAACAACCTTTTCTATTGGAACGCTCTTTTCTATGAACATGAGCATATAGACAGGAAGATAGATAATTTTACCATCTACATGAACATTGGACTTGGAAAGTACATAAGCATACGGTATATCATAACCGGGATTTGAGAGTAGATTATCCAACGCAGAATGAACAAAGTAATCTTTCCCGCTTTTGACTTCTATCGGGAGGACAGCTCCGTTATGCTCAATAAGAAAATCGACCTCTCCCTTTTTCTTGTTGTTATAATAAAAAATACTGAAACCTTTAGAGCGGAGTTCTTCGGCAACCGCATTCTCGAAGATTGCCCCTGAGTTCATATCCTCACCCTTATCGAGAAGCTTCAACACAGCAGCACTGCCGTATGCTGTCGACAACATACCGACATCTGACAAAAAAAGCTTGAAAAGGTTACTCTTTCTGTTGATTTCAAGAGGAACCGTCGGCTCAGTGGTATTAAAGACAGGAATTGCAACTCCGGCATTGGAAAACCATAAAAAGGAGTCTTCATATTTTTCGAAGCGTAAATCTTTATCGAGATCAGAGAAGATAAAACGCTTATTCCTGGAATTCAATTCGCTGGGGATAAGGTCATAAGCCCCTATCAGCTTGAGCTTCTGCTCCTTCTCATATTTAGTAAAGTCCACCTTATACTGCTCGACTATTTTATTATGAACTGCCATTACATCCATGAAATCACCATTATCGATGAACGATTGAACAGCAGCAGGCATTCCACCGACTACAAGATAAAGATAGAACATCTCGATGAGTTTATTGTGAACAGGTTCGTCAACAGGCTTCCTTTCTTCATACCGCTTTCTCAATCCGGAAATAAGATTATCCTCAACATTAAAAGCCACAAGGAATTCATGGAAATCGAGAGGATACATATTGAGTGTGGTGAGGTATCCCACCGGTGCAGATTTAATTTCCACGCCGAGAAGGGAGCCGCTGAATATATACCTGAAGGAGCCTTCCTGAACTAGAAACTTTACGGCAGTAAGGATCTCCTTATATTGCTGAATCTCATCGATGAAGATAATAGTCTTCCCTTTCTCCAGTTTTCTACCCGCAAGAAGCGATATTCTTGAAACAAAGTCATCTACATTCCTCTTAATACACGCTTCTAGTGAATCAATTACTTCCGGATTCTTTATAAGGTTGAATGTAACATGGTCAAAAGAGGAGTCAGAGAGGCATTTCTCTATGATGAATGTCTTACCAACGTTCCGTGACCCGCTTATAAGAAGGCCGTCCTTCCCATTCTTCAGCCACATGTTTATGTCATTTTCAACTTTTCTCCAAAGCATTTACTTACTCCACAATAATAAACATCAAATAATTGCCCGTTTTCCTCACTTATTATTGCACATTTTTACCCGTTTTCCAAACAAAATATGCCTCATTTTTACCCGTTTTCCAAAAAAAAGTGCACCCTCAGCGTTAACCAAGGGTGCAGGAAAATAATAAAAATAAATCTATGTTATCTGCAAGATGCAGTTAACACCGCTTTTCTATCTCTCGATAGATGTTCTACCTCTCCAACTAAAATGGAAAGGTAGATATTCAATCTTACTCTTCAGTAGCCCAAGTAATCGCCTTACCGTTACATGTCAGACCGGTCACAGTTGCACCATTAAGGCTCGTCTTGTTATTGTTCTTCAATGTTACGCCTTCACCAACCTTGATATTACCGGAGACAGTAACCTTGTAGTCTTCTGAATTCTGTGTTACCCAGATATGTTCTCCTTTGTATCCTCCTTCAGTATTATTCTTAATACTAAGAGTAACATCTTCAAGCTTGACTGTAGTCGCTCTGTCATACGATGTTGTTTCAGTTGTTTTAGCATCACCGATTACCAATGCAGCTAGCGCAACTTCGTTACCAACAGACCAAGATGAAGAACGGTCAGTGTAAGATTTTGTTCCATCTCCGGTAGCCTCAATTGTACTGTTCTTGATTGTTACAGTCTCTGTTCCTGTGCCACGGATAATAGCACCCTGTCTCTGTCCGCTTAGAGTTGAATCAGTGATTGTAATTTTACTATAAACGTTAGCAAGAAGAGCTGTATTATCCTGGTCATCTCCTACTGTCTCAAGAGTACTAGAGTCAATGTTTATTACAATTTCACTTGATACATCACCTTTTGATTTACTTGCTTCAGTTGAAACAGCGTAAGCTCCGTTACTAATTTTGATCTTAGACTTATTCTTAATATTTAAAGTAGCCGGAGATGTATACTGGTGGACCTGAACACCTCTGAATGATTTAACATCAATGTCAACACCATCAAGAGTCAAACTTGCATTACTATGTATAGTAAAAGCATTTGTCTTCGAGCCACTCACTTCCCCATTAATTGTGCCATTCTTGACAGTAACGGAATAAGCAGCTTCGGCATCGGGTAATTCAAAGGCACCCTGGTTCTCAGCACCTGTCGTTGTAACCGTCAATTTCACAGTTTTTCCACCAAGATCAAGTGTTAAGTTCTTATCAAGCGTAACCTGTGTATTAACATCTGCATCTTTGACGAGGGTGATGGTATCACAAGCTTCAGCTGCTTTAACTGCTACTGCAAAGTCAGAGTAAAATGTAACCTCTGCATCCTTTACGGGCTCAACATTAACAACAATCTGCTTTCCATCTGATACTACCTGCTCAGGTTTTTCTGTAGTACCTGTAAAGATAAGAGTATCTTTGCTGTCATATCCATTGACGGTAATTGTCCAGTTGCCGAGAGATAGTTTTCCGAGATTTCCATCTCCAAGAGCTTTCTCTTCTGTTGTCTCGCCTGTCGTATAACCGTCATCGCTCTTTACTGCCGTATACTTCCATGTTGCTACATAGGCAACATCATTATCTCCTCCGGTAATCTCTTTAGCCTTATTAACGCTGAGAGTTGCACCGAAGGTTACATCGTTGCCTGCTGTTCCGGATTCCGGATCACATGCTATTGTGGTTACGAGCAACAGCACTACCAATAGAATACTAATTAGTTTTCTCATAGTTTTTCTCCCTTAAATTAGATCTATTTCTTTATAGAAAGCAAACAAAAAAGAAGACCCGGTATTATCTCACTCTCTTCGAGTGTGCCAGATCTTCGCTTCAATTGATAAGTATAAGAGGAGGAAATACTACCTAAACTGCTATACCCCCCCCCGGTAACTTATTTCATTATAACATATAGAATTGATATTTACATCTATCATTATTTTCCCCGCTTCGATAGATAGTGTATTCATCTTTTGTTGTAAATGCAACAACTATTTCTCTTT
>CAVHKW010000080.1:0-14109 GCA_963636745.1 uncultured Oscillospiraceae bacterium
AGCATCAAAGAGTCGTTTTTCCCCCGTCGAGAATGTCACAAGCATCATCATACCTTTCAGTGGCTTACAATCAACCACTTTAATACCATCCTTCATTTCTCCCGCATAGCATATTCCATCTTTGATATACATTTTCATCCATTCAATATCTTATCTAAATCTTAGCTTCTTTTTCCAATTCAAGGAGATATTTATCATAATCAGACATAAATAATCTGTCTTGAACAATGCGGTATTTTTCAAACTCCGTTTCTGCATGTAGTTTTGCCTGTTCTGCACTTATCTTCCCCGGTCCTGTTAGTATTTCACTGCCATTGAATTCGAGAAAACCATCAAGTCGCTTTGACCAGTCTTCCATACTCATAGGAATATGACGCTCTGTCTGCAGTTCAGCATAATCAAGATAAAGGGCCACAATACGTTCCAAAAAAGACAACTCTTCTTCTGTAAGATAGTTTTTTGCGACAGATACATCGCTCTTAGCTATTTTCCCATCAGGACCATTCTCCCATGAGGTTAATCCCATATGCTCCTTATCTGCATCAGCCCTTTCATAAATCAATTCTGCAGCAGTATGCCTATGAGTAGCATAGTGCATTTTGTTCTGAACGGTTTGAAAAAAGAGCTTTGTGGTTTTAGAGTCTTTATCATAATCGAATGCTGTTGCATAAAGATCCGTTACTTTCTGGTAGAATTTACGCTCTGATAAGCGAATTTCACGAATGCATTCTAACTGACGCTCAAAGTATTCATCAGTGAACATCGTTCCCCTCTTCAGCCGTTCAACATCCATTGTCCAACCTTGAATAGTATGGTCTTTTACAATCTGCCCTGCCCATTTGCGAAACTGTACAGCTCTATCATTGTTAACTTTAAAACCAACAGCAATAATTGCCTGGAGGTTGTAATGATTTGTCTGATAGCACTTTCCATCAGTAGCAGTTGTTAAGTATTTCTTAATAACTGAACCCTCTACCAGTTCACCATCATCAAAAATTCTTTTCAAATGCTGGTTGATAGCCGAAACGGTAACATCATACAGCACAGCCATCATCTTCTGCGTCAGCCATATATTCTCATCTTCATAACGCATTTCAATGCTGTCACTCTGATCTCCGACAGAGGCAACATATGTAAGATATTCCGCTGCACTGGAACGGATGGTTATTTCATCTTTTTTCTTTGTCACGAAACACTCCTCTTGATTCTTCTTTTGAGTATACTGCTCTCTGCTCCGCTCTGTTGATATCATAACATTGATAATTAATAGGAACAACTAACAATAGTCACCACCATGTGTGTTCCCAAGGTGCACACTGCCTGAAGTGTACTGCTATCGTATGAAGGGGCGTGCACTTCTAAACGATAATTATATTGATTTCTATCCGTGAACTGACAAGAAGAGAGAGAGTTTGTTAGTCTCCATTACACTTTCAAACGATAGCCTGATAGCAAGTCTTTCTATACAAAAATATTACTATTAAGCGTGTTCAGACTCTCGACATCAATACAACCGTCTCAACATGCTTTGAGCCCGGAAACATATCCATAGGCTGTATTTCAAGAACACGATATGGAGTGAAATGTTTCATGTATCTGAGATCTCTTCCCAGTGTCTCCGGGTTGCAGGATATGTAGACAATGCCTTCTGCATCGACTTTAGAGGCAGCGGCAAGAAACTCCTCACTTGAACCCGAGCGCGGCGGATCGAGGAATACGATATCGAACTTCTCTCCTCTTTTTCTCGCATCCTTCAGATATTTTGAAGCGTCGGCATTGATGAAAGTAACATTTTCAACATCGTTCTGTTTTGCATTCATCTCTGCATCTTTGACAGATCGAAGGTTGCTTTCAACTGCAACAACCTCCCCTGCACCTTCTTTTGCCGCTATGAGCGATATCGTACCTGTTCCGGAATATGCATCAAGAACTCTGTCGCCCGGCCTTATCCGTGCCATTTCCATGGCTTTCTTGTAGACAAGTTCTGCCATTTTTGGGTTGGTCTGGAAGAAGCTCTTTGCACTTATGTTGAACTTAAGGCCGCATATTTCTTCCGTTATATATCCCTTGCCGTAAAGAAGAATCTCCTCGTTCTCCTCTTCTATGACCATGCTTGTATTGTTTTTGTTTATGATCTCGACAACCGTTGTTACGAAAGGGTTCTTCTGATGGAGAGCCGAAACAAAGTCCGAGAGATGCGGGATATCTTTTCTCGAAGTAACAAGAGCAACGAGAGCTTCCCCGCTCTTTTCGCTCACTCTGACAAGGACATGTCTCAAGTCTCCGATTCCTTTGTCCTCATCGTACGGCATGATGGAAAACCGGCCTGCCATCTGTCTTACAGTCTGTAAAACGGCGGTAGCTTTGCCGTTCTCGAGAGAGCACGAACGGATGGGGATAAGAGCATGGCTGTTCTTTCTGTACTGCCCTGTAACGAACTTGTGATCTCTGTCGTATCCACATACAGCCTGAACTTTGGTTCTGAAGCCTGTGAGTTCGGGAGCCGGAATTATCTCATTGACGGGGCAGAACGCCGATGTATATCGCTCGACAAGCTCTTCTTTCTTCATCAGCTCCGAGCTGTAGCTGTTGTTTACACTGTCGCATCCTCCGCACTTATCGAAAAGCGGACACCATCTTTTTCCCTTCATCGTCTATTCCTCTAATGCCTTGAACTGGCTCATGTATAGCTTACGGTATTCACCGTCTTCTATCTTCATCAATTCCTCGTGATTTCCCTTCTCCATTATCGTTTTATTACCGACGACAAAGATCTCGTCAGCATTGCGGACAGTGCTCAGACGGTGGGCAACAATGAATGATGTACGCCCTTTCATCAGGATTTTCAATCCCTTCTGAACAAGAAGTTCCGTCCTTGTGTCAACATTACTTGTCGCTTCATCGAGGACAAGAACCTTCGGAGAAGCGATGAGTGTTCTTGCAAGCGCTATAAGCTGTTTCTGCCCCGAAGAGAGAGAAGCATCCTTAATTTCCGTGTCGTAGCCCTGCGGGAGGCTCTCGATGAGAGATGTCAGATTCAGCTCCTCCACCCTCTTCTTCATCTCATCGTCATCCACATCCTTACCATACTTGAGGTTTTCCCTGATCGTGCCGCTGAAGAGAATTGAATCCTGCGGCATCACTGCTATACTGTCTCTCAAACTCTTGAATGATGCCTTCTTTATATCCTGTCCGTCGACCAGAATTTCGCCTTCAACAGGGTCATAGAACCTGGCAAGGAGGTTGATGATCGTCGTCTTTCCCGCACCTGTCGGACCGACGAGAGCAACAGTTTCTCCGCCTTTTGTCTTGAATGAAAGATTTTCGATTATATTCACATCTTCTTCATCGGGATAGCTGAAGGTTACATTTCTGAATTCAACATCACCATCTGTAAGAACAAGATCAAGGGCGTTTTCATCTTCTGTTATATCGCTCTTTTCATCCATCATTTCGAAAACTCTTGCAGCAGAAGCCAGGTTGTTGATGAGTGTGTTGTAGATGGATGCAAGTGTTCTGATAGGCTGCCAGAAGAATCCTATGTAAGTAATGAAGGTCAGGATCTCTCCCACTGATGTTTCACCGTTTTTGATCCAATACAGTGCAGATACGAAGAGAAACACATACCCGAGGGCCTGGGAAACATTTATGGTTATCCCCATACTGTCGGAGCGTACTATCGCCTTCATCCAGGCAGAGAGACTTTCATCGAGAAGCCTTGAACACTCCTCCTCTGTCTCCTTTTCGGCTCTGAAAGACTGTACAGCCCTTATTCCCGAAAAATCCTCATGGACGAATGCAGTGAAATTGCTCTCCTTCTTTCTGAAGGTCTCCCAATTGTGGTAGCCCCTTATTACAATCAAGTATGTGGTTATGACCAGGAACGGGATAACGATAAAGCAGGAAAGCGCCAGAAGAGGATTCATTACAAGCATTACGACTATTATCGAGATAAGGAAGACAAGAGACGGCAGAAGTGTACTTGTAAGGCTCTTGGTTATCTCCTTGAGTTTATCAGCATCATTGATTACACGCGTTATTATTCGCCCAGACGGCCGGGAATCGAAGAAGCCCAGAGGGAGAGAGAGTATGTTGCTGTATGTCTCCGTCCGCGCTCTGTAGACTACATCGTTGGAAATCCTGTTTGTTATACGGTCCCTGATAACCGTAGCAATACCCCAGATGAGAGCAAGAACAATTGCCGAGACGACGGTCTTTATAAGGGATGAGATATCGCAGGAGGCTATGTCGCTGTCTATCGCCTTTTCCGTGAAGACGGGAATCAGCGTCTTCGCTATCGATGTAATGACAGCGAGGAATGATACGACAAAAACCTCTTTTTTGTAGATGCTGCAATATTTGAGGATGCGTCTTATCGTCTCGCTTCTTGTAACTGCAGCATTATTTTCATCTTTTTTGTAATTCTGTCTCACGCTCTTTCTCCTTCTTCAGGATATTGGCTGATGTATGTCTCCCAATAGAGTCCCTTCTTTTTAAGGAGCTCTTCATGCTTTCCTCTCTCTTTGATCTCACCGTTCTCGATAACGAGAATCTCATCTGCATTCTTTACCGCACTTATCCTGTGGGCTGTGATGAAAAGACTCTGCTCTCTTGATTTATGTATAGTCTTCTCTATCTCCCTCTCAGTCTCCATATCGAGAGCGGATGTGGCATCATCTAGAATCAGCAGCTCCGAATTACGCATGAAGGCACGGGCAATGCTGAGTCTCTGCTTTTGTCCTCCCGAGAGTCCGACACCTCTTTCCCCGATGACTGTATCCCATCCGTTTTCAAGTTTCCCGATAAACTCGTCCGCCTCCGCCATCTCGAGAGCTCTTTTCACTTCTTTCTCGTCATAGTCACGTCTGTTTCCGAGTGCTACGTTATTCTTTACGCTGTCGGAGAAGAGGAAGATATCCTGTGTGACGATTGACGAGAAGTCTCTCACCCGGGAGAGAGGCATATCTTTTATATCGACCCCGTCAATTGTTATCCGTCCGCCGGTGGGGTCGATGAATCTGACAGCGAGACTTGTCAGAAGCGATTTCCCAGAGCCCGACGAGCCCATCACAGCCACGGTCTTACCCTTTTCAATCGTGAAAGATATGTTCTTCAAAAGCTCTCTGCCGTCCACGGAGAATGAAACATTCTCGAACTTCATTTCGCCGCCACCTACAGGAACATCTTTGTCTCCGTCCTTAATCAATGGTTCACGCTCCAGAATCTGACGCACTTTCCTCCAGCCGGATCGTGCCGACGAAAGCTCCACGAAGAGCCACCCTATCTCCATCATCGGCCAGCTGAGCTCATTAGTGTATTGAACTGCGGCAGAGAGACTTCCGAGCGTCATACTGCCTTTTATAACTCCGATTCCTCCGATGAGTATTGTGAGAGGAACCATAATGAGCGCTATTGCCGACTGGGGTGTACACCAATTGACCCAGAGGTAGTCGAAAGAGCGCGAGATATTTCTGAAAACGGATGCTTCCCTCTTGAAGCGTTCTCTCTCCTTATCCTCTTTTCCGAATGATTTCACTGTTCTTATTCCCGTTATGGCTTCACTTGCATCAGCATTAAGGTCGGCGCGCTTATCGGAGAGTTCGTCACTGAGCTTATCGCCCTTCATCTCACTCTTGAATGCAAGAAATGCAATTACGGGAAGACAGAAAAGCGGGACAAGAGCACAGACGGGGCTTATAAGAAAGAGAGCCGTAAACTGTGAAAGTACGAGAACGATGATCTCTATGAGGAAAATACCGCAGAAACCGAACATAAAGCCGACGTTGTCGGTATCGGAAGTGGTACGGCTCATGAGGTCGGCGGGAGTTCGTGATGCAAAAAAGGATCCGTCCTCGCGCGTTATTGAGGAGAAGAGATCACGTCTGAGGGCACAGCTTACCCTCTTCGATATGAAATCGGCGCTGACTTCCTGTATATAGCTCAGGATCCCTGCTGAAACATATGAAAGAGAGAGAAGTATAAGAAGACGCGGAAGAACGGAGAGATTCCCCCCTGTGATTACTTCATCTATTATCGAAGAGAGCAGCGACGGGGCATATACTCTCAGCGCGGTAGCCGCGGCGAGACACGAGAATGAAACAACATAGTATTTAATATTATTGCGGGCATAGCCGCTGAGTTTAACTTTTTCCATTTTTTCCAGCAAACAATGAATCTACCGTAAGAGAAGATGACACTCTTCATCTTCCTCCATCCCCCATCCGAGGGCCTTCATAAGAGTAAAGAAAAAAAGGTTTTCTTGCCAACTGTTTTCCCTCATGGAAATTTTTTATGTCAAAATTAAAAAAAAATGAACTCTTTGACTCAAATTGTTCTAAAATAAACATGGAGGCAGATATGAACAAGATAATTACAATAGGAAGAGAATTCGGTTCAGGGGGAAGAGAACTTGCCAGAAGACTCTCGGAAGAACTGGGATACGCTTACTACGACCAGGAAATATTAAGAGAGATTGCAGCAAGGACAAAGCTCAGTGAAAGCTACGTGAGAGCAATCGTCGAGCACTCACCGATTACAAGCTATCCGATACATATAGTAAGGTCATTCCATCCTGTGATGTCACCCATGATCGATCAGACGAACAAGGTCTGTCAGGAACAGACTGCGATAATCAAGGAAATGGCCGAGAAATCAGACTGCATAATCGTCGGAAGATGTGCCGACTACATTCTCAGAGACTTCAACCCTCTCAGAATCTTCGTCTATGCAGATATGAGCGAGAAGATAAAGAGATGCCGGGAGAAGGCTGCCGATGCCGAGACCCTTACGGACAAGGAGCTCGAGAAGCAGATCAAATCCATCGACAAAAACAGAAAGAAGTATTATGACTTCTACACCGGTCAGGAATGGGGAGACAGAAAGAACTACGACATCCTGGTTAATACAACATACATTCCAATTGTGAATGCGGCATCGGAACTTGCAGCGCTTATCAGAAACATCAAGTGATGAAGAAGAAAAAGGAAAAACTGATAAGAAAGCCGAGCGGCTTTTTGTATTGGGTTGTTGTCGGGATATATCAACTGTATATAAAGATACGCTTCAACCTCCACCACAGCGGAGTCCCAGTCAAAGGTCCGGCGTTGATTCTTTCGAACCACACGTCGAACCAGGACTATAAATTCATCGCGGCATCCCATTGGCCGAGGCGTATCACATTCGTGGGGACCTATCATTGGTTCACATTCAAGAAGCTGAACTTCTGGCTCAGGCACATGGGAGTAATCCCGAAGTACCAGTTCGCACCCGATATGGCCTCGATGAAGATGATCCGTTACGCCCTAGACAAGAACAAAGGACTCGTCTTCATCGCACCGGAGGGAACTGTCTATGCTTCCGGTACCCTCGGCTATATTTCGCCTTCCATTGCAAAGACAATCAAGGTTTTCAAGACTGCAGTCTATGCTTCGAAAATAGAAGGAGCTGGACTCGGCAACGCCAAGTGGTCGCTTCACACCCACAGGGGAAGAACAGATGTAACTACATCCCTCATCATCACGAAGGAAGAGGCCGTAACCCTCTCTGTTGACGAGATAATGGATAGAATAGTCAAGGCGTTGAGCTACAACGAATATGACTATCAGAAGGAACATAATGTCAAAGTGAAAGGGAATGACCTTCTCGACGGTTTCGACACCATGTTCTATAAGTGTCCATCGTGCTCGAAAGAGTTCACGCTCTCGAGTAAGGGAAACAGGGTATCATGTTCTGCATGCGGCGCCGAAGCGGAGCTTGACGAGACATTCCGCTTCAACTGGAACAAAAAGAATAAGAAACTCTTCTCCGACTATGTCTCCTGGTACAACTGGCAGTACGAAGAAGTGAAAAAGGAAGCAGAGAAGAGTGATTTTCTTCTTGAAGAAGAAGTTGAATACGCCATCGACAAACTCGGCGTCGACAACTACATAAAAGTGGGAAAAGGAATAATGAGGCTCACCCACTCCGGCTGGGACTATAAAGGCACTTACCGCGGCGAGGAGATTGAGGAACATGACGATATAAAGGATGTCTTCCTTGCAACTCTCAAGATAGGGCTTCACTTCGAACTTCCGTTCAAGAACGGACACTGCCGTGTATTCTACCCCACCCAAAACGGAAAGACGAGCATGAAATGGCACCTTGCATCAAGAGCGGTGACGGAATTGAGTGCTGAGGGGAAAATATAGTCATTGTAACTACCACAATCATCTACTAAAATAACACAAAAAGGCCGATTATGGCCGAATTTGACAATTGGAGGATGGGGAATGAAGGGGTATTATTCTCAATCTATTGAGGAAACGCTGAAAAGTGTCGATACATCTCTCGACGGTCTCAGCACAAAAGAAGCAGAAGTAAGGAAGGAAAAGTACGGGCCGAACAAGCTCAAGGAAACGGAAAAGCCCGGTCTCTTACAGCGCTTTATCGAACAATTGAAGGACCCGATGCTTATTATCCTGATGATTGCTGCGGCAGTCAGTGCAGTTACGGGTATGGTTTCGGGGGAAGGAGAATGGACGGAGGTTATAATAATCATAACAGTCGTTCTTCTCAATGCCGTTCTCGGCGTCATTCAGGAGAGCAAGGCGGAAGCTGCAATAGAAGCGCTCCAGACGATGACAGCTGCAACATGCAAGGTCATAAGAGACAGAAAACAATGTGTCCTGCACTCATCGGAACTCGTTCCGGGCGATATCGTAGTACTTGAGGCGGGAGATGCCGTACCGTCGGATGGAAGAATAATCGAATGTGCGTCCCTTAAGATCGAAGAGGCGGCACTTACTGGAGAGAGTGTTCCCGTCAACAAGACAGTAGATATTATAAAGGAAGAGAAGAACTCAACTGTTCCTCTCGGCGACAGAAAGAATATGTGCTACATGGGCTCCACCGTCGTATACGGCAGGGGAAGAGCTGTCATTACAGATACCGGTATGTCGACTGAGATGGGAAAGATAGCAGGAGCCCTTTCCGATACGATAAGTGAAGAGACACCGCTGCAGAAGAAACTCGACGAGCTCGGAAGAATGCTCTCGAAGATGGTTTTGATCATATGTGTATTCATTTTCCTCTTCAATCTCTTCATGGCACGCGGAGAGCTTTCCAACGGAGCACATACACTCACAGTCGTACTCAAGACATTCATGGTTGCAGTATCTCTCGCAGTAGCTGCAATTCCCGAGGGACTTGCAACGGTTGTTACCGTTGTTCTTTCGATCGGTGTCACGAAGATGAGCCAGGAGAATGCCGTTATAAGGAAACTTACTGCAGTCGAAACACTCGGATGCACACAGGTCATATGCTCCGATAAAACCGGAACGCTGACACAGAACAAAATGACTGTTGTCGAATCGACTGGAGACAAGGAGAGAGTTGCAGCAGCCATGGCGCTCTGCTCTGATGCCAGCCTCAACAGCGAAGGCAGGGCTGAAGGAGAGCCGACGGAATGCGCACTCGTCAACTTTGCCGCATCGCTTGGATTGAAGAAGGATGAACTCGAGAAGAAAGAGAAGAGAGTCGATGAAGCTCCCTTTGATTCCGGAAGGAAGATGATGAGCACAATCCACGAGAGTGGAAACGGCTTCATCCAATATACAAAGGGCGGTCCCGATGTAGTCATAGCAAAATGTACCTCCTATCTTGAAAACGGCATCGTCAAGCCCATGGACGAGAAGAAGAGAGCCGAGATTATGGCAGAGAACAAAGCTATGGCCGACAAGGCGCTTCGTGTTCTCGCTTCAGCTATGAGAGAGTGGAATGAAAAGCCTGAAAAGAACACTCCCGAGTATCTGGAAAAAGATCTCACATTCCTCGGACTCTGCGGCATGATCGACCCTGTCAGACCTGAAGTCAAGGCTGCAATAGACGAATGTAAGAGTGCTGGAATCCGGGCTGTCATGATTACAGGGGACCATAAGGACACTGCAGTTGCCATTGCAAAGGAACTCGGCATAATAAAGAGCGCAGATGAAGCACTCACCGGTGCCGATATCGAAAAGCTCAGCGACGAGGAACTTGCCGCGAACATCACAAAATACGGCGTCTATGCAAGAGTCCAGCCCGAGCACAAGACAAGAATCGTAACGGCGTGGAAGAAGAACGGAGCCATCACCGCTATGACGGGAGACGGTGTCAACGATGCGCCGAGCATCAAGAGTGCCGATATAGGAGTCGGGATGGGCATAACGGGAACGGATGTCACAAAGAATGTAGCCGACATGGTTCTTGCCGACGATAACTTTGCAACAATCGTATCTGCTGTAGGAGAAGGAAGAAGAATATACGACAACATCCGTAAGGCTATCCAGTTCCTTCTGGGTTCGAACATGAGCGAAGTTCTCGGAGTATTCTCGGCAACCGTCATGGGCTTTACCCTTCTCAACCCTGTACATCTCCTCTTTATCAACCTTGTCACGGACTGCTTCCCCGCACTTGCTCTCGGACTTGAAGACGGAGAGGATGACATAATGAAGCGTCCCCCGCGCTCATCCGATGACGGAATATTTGCAGGAGGCCTCCTCGGAGACATCATCTATCAGGGTATTCTTGTAACATTCCTCACAATACTCTCATATATAATCGGAAACTCCATTGAGGTCGGGCACTTCGCCATGCCGAAGGGAGTCAGCGACCACGGTATGACAATGGCATTCCTTACAATGAGCATGTGTGAAATATTCCACTCGTTCAATATGAGGAGTCAGCGTAAGAGCATCTTTACTCTCAAAAAGCAGAACAAGGTTCTGTGGCTTGCGATGATCGGTTCATTGATTCTGACAACGGCAGTTCTCGAAATTCCATTCCTCGCAGATGCTTTCGGCTTCACCCCCGTCGGCTTCAAGGAATATTCGATAGCTCTCATCCTCGCATTCCTCGTCATTCCGATCGTCGAGATTGTGAAGCTCGTTCAAAGAAAACTCAAGAAGTAACTTCGTCCACCGGTTTCCCGGTGGATTTTTACGACAAAAAAGTGCGAACGGCCAGGATTGAACTGGCGACCCCTTCCGTGTGAAGGAAGTGCTCTCCCACTGAGCTACGTTCGCATTTAAAGAAAATATAGTCTCTTGTGCCCTCTTTGTCTAGACGATTAACGCCGCCGCTGTCAGAGCAAGGGCTAGAATTATGCTTACTATCATGGGAAGCTTGAAGTATGACGACACAAACGATGCACCCACCCCGATAAGTCCGGCATACCACATCGGGCCGTAGTCGACAAGGGCCTGTGGAAAGATCAAAGCACCCAGAACGGAGAGAGGAAGCAGCATCATGCACTTTCTTATTCTCTTCGGCATCTTCTTTGTAAGTGTTACAAAGTAAGGTATCGTACGCGGTATCTGGGTAACAAGCGCAGAGAGTATAATCACAATTAATCTTTCACTCATCGAGTCCTACCTCCTCATCCGTATAGATAAATGATGCAGCAAGTGCACCCGTAAGCATCGAGATGACGGTACTCGTTCCCTGGGAGAGGCCGACAAGAAGAATAAGGATGCTGTTGAGAGCTGCAGCGATGAAGAAGACTATGACGGCTTTAAAAGATTTTCTCGTCTCCCCTGCAAATATCGAGGAAAACATCGCATACACGGTTATGAGAGCTGCGCTCTTTATCGTCTCGGGAAGAAAATCGCCCACCACAGCTCCGACAATGGACCCCGACCACCATCCTGTCCAGCTTATGAGACTCAACCCCATAAAGTACGGCAGTGTAATTTCGCCGCTCTTTGATGAAGCGACGGAGAAAACTTCATCGACTGTACTGAACCCCGCAAAAAGCCGGAAGAAGATTCCTTTTCTTTTTTCAAGTCTGCCCTCAAGCGATGACGCCATGAAGATGTATCGAGCATTTATGAAGAATACCGATATTACAATCGCCGCTATGCTGCTTCCGCTCTTGAGAAGACTCAAAATCAGGAACTGGGAAGAGCCTGCATAGACGATGAGAGATGTAAGCGCAGTCTCGAAGAGGGTAAAAGAGAGCGTACGGCTCATAAGACCGAAAGCGAGTGCCGTTGTGAAGTACCCGATGAAGATAGGGCTCCCATCGAGAACTCCCTTCTTGAACGTTAATTCATCCCCCATACATCCTCCATCATCTTCAATGCAACCTCTGTTCCGTCGACTGCCGCGCTGACAATGCCCCCGGCATACCCCGAGCCCTCCCCCGCTGTGTAGAGTCCCGGGACGGTCATTCCCCTTTCATTTCTGAGTATCCTCAGAGGAGAGCTTGTACGAGTTTCAGAGCAAAGCATCAAAGAGTCCTCCGTGATGAATTTTCCTCCGGTTTTTCTATTGAATTCCCCCAGTCCCTCCCTCAATGACGAGGAAATTATCGAGGGAAGGATCTCGTCCAAATCGGCCGGCACAATTCCGGGAGCGTATGTAGAGGGAGGAAGATTAGATGAAACTTTCCCTTTCATAAAATCCCGGAGCCGCTGTGACGGGGCCTTGAAAAGGGGCAGAAAGCTCTTTCTCTCGATATTCTCGATAAAATCGAGCATTCCCCATACGCCTCTCTTTTCAACATCATTCTCTCTGAGCTGCACGACAAACGCCGCATTGGCGAATTTCCCGCTTCGGGATGAGGAACTCATGCCGTTGACAACCTGCATTCTGTTCTCCGTTGCGGCAGGAACGACAGAGCCGCCGGGGCACATGCAGAATGAGTAGACGCCGCGGCCGCCGACCTGAGTGACAAATGAGTATGTTGCGGGCGGAAGATATTCCCCCCTTCCCTTCTCGCTGTGGTACTGTATCTGATCGATAATGTTCTGCGGACTTTCGACTCTGACCCCGACAGCACTCTCCTTGAGTGCAAGAGGAACCCCGCTTTTCTCGAGAAAGCGGTATACGTCCTTTGCAGAGTGACCTGCTGCAAGAATAACGGGGCCCGGAAACTCCTCTCCGCTCTCCGCTCTGACACCTGTTACAGAGCCATTAGATGTAATAAGAGAAGTAACAGTTGTATTAAAGTGAACTTCTCCCCCCCTTTCAATTATCGTCTTTCTCATATTCTCGATGACAGAGGGAAGTCTGTCCGTTCCGATATGAGGATGCGAGAGGTATAATATGTCCTCACCGGCACCATGCTGCACGAAAAGAGAGAGAACCTTTTTGACATCACCTCTCTTTATTGAACGTGTAAAGAGCTTACCGTCCGAAAAGGCACCGGCTCCTCCCTCTCCGAATGAATAATTGGAAGAGGTGTTGAGAATACCCTCTCTCGAGAGAAGAGCACAGTCTTTCTTTCTCTCGTGGACATCCTTTCCCCTCTCGAGGACAATCGGCCTCACACCCTTCTCGAGAAGTGTCAAAGCGGCAAAGAGACCGGCGGGGCCGCTTCCGACGACAGTTGCAGAGGGAGAGGATGAGTCGAGGACGGGAAAGACCGTTTTATTCCAGAGAGGAACGGGATCTTCGTCGATGAATGCCCTCACAAGGAGATTTATCTTTATATCCTTTCGTCTTGCGTCGATACTCTCGCGTATATATTTGATATCCCTTATGCGACTTTTATTGACCCCCAGTTGCGATGCTGTTCTCTTGAGAACGAAGAGAGAGTCTTTCGCTTCAAAGGGAGGAAGCACTAAATTAACATCTTTTATCATCGCTCAATGATATGTAAATTGACCTCTTCATTTCAATTAAGTATCGGAATTTTCAGATTGTATACGACTTCTTTTTCCTTTATTCTAAAACAGAACAGAGGGAATACCATGCAATATGAAATGAATGTTAGAATGGATGAGGTGTCACGCTGTCTTCTATGCGACAGCTCTCTCTCAGGCGATATATGTCCGAAAGGCGTAAACCCGTGTGATATCATAAGATCACTCAGATTCGACAATCCGGTCGGAGCGGGAAAGAAACTGGAGAAGAATTACGCCTGTGCTGACTGCAGTGCCCCCTGTGAAAAGGCGTGCATCCTGTCGTCCAACCCCATACAGATCAAAGATATCCTCTCGGAGCTCAACAGCGACAGCAGAAACTGGGATGATATACCGGAGAGTGAGGTGGACCTCTCAACGGATTTTCTCGGTGTTCACTTCGAGAACCCGTTTCTTCTTTCGTCATCGGTCGTTGCAAGTACATATGAGAAGATATCACGTGCATTCG
>CAVHKW010000080.1:14119-17841 GCA_963636745.1 uncultured Oscillospiraceae bacterium
GATATGGGCTGGGGTGGTGCATGTTTCAAAACCCTGTGTGATTTTATTCCCGAAGAGGCATCACCCCGTTATTCCGCACTTCCGTCGGAGCATGGTTTCTGCGGCTTCAAGAACATCGAGCAGCTCTCTTCAAATAAGCTCGAAAAAGATCTCGAAATAATAAAAAGACTCAAGAAAGGCTACCCGGCAAAAGTGATCATCTCCTCGATAATGGGAAGAAACGAAGAAGAATGGGAAAGACTTGCACGCCTTTCCGAAGAAGCCGGAGCCGATATAATAGAATGCAATTTCTCCTGCCCCAACATGGAAGAAGGAGGGCTCGGTGTCGACATAGGGCAGAGTCTGGAGGCTGTCGAGAGATGTACAAAGGCGGCAAGAAGAGGAACAAAACTTCCGCTGCTTGCAAAGCTCACACCCAATGTTGCCGATATGAGGCCGTTTGCACGTAAGGCCATTGAAAGCGGAGCCGACGGGATCGCAGCAATAAATACGATCAAATCTCTCATGGAGATGAATCTCGATACCTACGCAACAGAGCCGTCTGTCAAGGGACTCTCGGGCGTCGGAGGGTACTCGGGACACGCCGTAAAACCCATCGCACTCAGATTCATATGGGAGATGGCGTCGGACAAATCTGCTAAGCCGATAGCAATAAGCGGTATGGGAGGAATCGACACGTGGCGCGATGCAGTGGAATTTCTTCTACTCGGCGCAAACCATGTCCAGATAACCACCTCTGTCATGCAATACGGCGCAAGAATAATCGATGACCTCCTGGATGGTTTGAAGTGGTATATGAGGGAAAAGGCATTTACACACCTCTTTGAGCTCCAGGGACTCGGAGTTGAAAATGTAACGGACCTCGATGAGCTCAACCGCAACACCAAGCTAATTCCTCATATAAAGAGGGAGAAGTGCCTCGGGTGCGGGCGGTGCTTTATCTCCTGCAGGGACGGAGGACATGAGGCCTTGAGAATGGTCAACAAGAAGCCCGTAATGGACCCGAGAGTTTGTGTCGGTTGCCACCTCTGTGTTCTTGTCTGTCCGGTGAAGGCTATAAGTCCTTACGGTAAACGAATAGAGTGTTGAAAGAAGGGAGTTTTTTCTTTTAACTCTTTTGTCTATCATTGAAGAGTGAACATTTTATCCATCGAAAACTTAGAGAAGACAGTTAATGACAAGACCCTGTTCTCGCTTGTAACACTCGGTGTCGAAAGCGGAGAGAAAATAGGTATAGTCGGAAGAAACGGAGAGGGAAAATCAACCTTCCTTTATACTCTCACCGGAAAGGTAACACCAGACGAAGGAAAGATATCGCTTCGTAACGGGACAAGAGTCGGCCTCATGGAGCAGAGAGTGGCCTTTGACGACGAAGACACGATAAAAGACTATTTATATAAGGCAGATGATTCGAATATACGAATATTGAACTCCTACCAGGATGCATTGGAGAGAAAAGACAGTGCACGGTTGGTACACCTTTCCGAAACAATCGAGAAAGACAACCTATGGGATATCGAGCGCTCATTCTGGGCCTACCTAAGTGAGATGAAGGAAAGCTTCACCGGGGACGAGAAGATGTCCTCTCTCTCGGGGGGAGAGCAGAAAAAGATTGCTCTTGCCCGGGTTCTTGCTCTCGGGTGCGATCTTATCCTTCTCGACGAGCCGACAAACCACCTCGACATAGAGACAATAGAATACCTGGAGAACTGGCTTAAAAACACGCAGAAGACCATTATTATCGTAACCCACGACAGACACATTCTTTCAACTGTATGTACCACGATATGGGAACTCGACAAGAGCCGCTTCTACCGCCATCCGGGATCCTTCAATGAATACCTCGAAAGAAAAGAAACAAGGCTTGAAATGGAGGAGAAGGAGCAGGACAGGCTCAAAACCATACTCCGCCGGGAGATGATGTGGCTGATGCGCGGTCCACAGGCAAGAACAGGTAAGGATAAGGGGAGAAAAGACAGAATCGAAGAGATGCAGTCATCTCTCAAAAAAGTCAGAGACGACGAACTCACCTCATTTTCATCCCTGGAGAGGAGACTTGGAAAAAAGATCCTAGACTTGAAGGAAGTCGGGGCTGTGGTCGGTGACAGAACGCTCTTCAAGAACTTCACCTACTCCTTCACGAAAGGTGTAAAGATTGGTCTTATAGGATCAAACGGCACAGGTAAGTCCACTCTTCTCGATATCATCGCGGGGGTGAGGGAACCCGACTCGGGAGAGGTCGAGAGAGGAGTAAACACCGTCTTCGGCTACTACGACCAGAACGGACGAAATCTCATAAGCAATAAAACTGCTTTAGAGTATGCCGAAACCTTCGGCAGCAGGGTGAAATATACAAACGGAGAAGATGTAAGCGTCGAAAGATTTCTCGAACTCTTCGGTTTTCCGCCATCTCTTCAGCGCACCCCGATAGCACTCCTCTCCGGCGGAGAGAGACGCCGACTCTATCTCATAACGCGTCTCATATCGAACCCGAACTTTCTCCTTTTCGACGAGCCGACAAACGACCTCGACATTGAGACAATGGAGAAGCTTGAAGATTACATATCATCATTCCCGGGATGTGCGATAATCACATCACACGACAGAACATTCATCGACTGCTCTGTCGATTACCTCTTTGTGATAGAAAACGAATCCATAACCCTTTTTGCCGGTAACTACACAGAATACAGAGAAAAGAAAGCTTCTCTGGATGAGAAGAAAGACAGGGAAAAGAAAACAGACAGCAGAGAGAAGAGGGAAAAGAAGGGACTGACTTATAAGGAAGAGCGAGAACTCGAAGCATTGGAAGATGAGATAACAAAGCTTGAGGGGGAAATCAGGGAACTTGAGGACTCTTTTTCTACAGCAGATAAAACGGAGCTCGGAACACTCTCCGAGAGAACACAGAGCTATGAAGAGAAAAAAAGCGCGCTCGACGAAAAGACCGAGCGCTGGCTTGAACTGGAAGAAAAGCGGGGTTAAACGTCGCTCGAGTTGACATCCTCGGCGTCCATCAGCTGTGCGTTGGTCTTTCCGGGGATAACTCTTCTTATGAACGGAATTACACCGCTGTATGTCTTACTGAACTCCTCTTCACTCTCTTTCAGCGCTGCCTGCCATGCCGGACCGAATCCGGGAGAGTTGATTGTGAGTCTGTCGACAGCCTTCTGGTAAACCTGAAGACGCTCGACTTCCTTCCTTCCGGGTTTCTGACTCATAGTCTGGAGTGATACTCTCAGATTCTCATTGAATTTCTTGAGATCTTCATTCTCTCTCTTAAGCTTATTAACACCGTCCGACTCAATCTCCATACGGGATGTAAGCATATCTTTCAGCTTCTGTACGTCACCCTCTCCTTTCTTCTTTGCAGAATGGAGTTTGACCATATAAACAAACCATACAAGAACGGCGATAATACAACCGCTTCCGAGTCCGATAAAAAAATCTTTCCAACTTGTCATACTTTCTCCTTGAAGAGTAAACAAAAGATAACTGATTTTGCATAAATAGAAAAGAAATCTCCACTTCCATTTATTTAATTTATTGGTTATCATCTTTCAAGTTGGGCCAGGATGGTGGAATGGTAGACACTGGAGACTTAAAATCTCCTGGACGTAGTCCGTACGGGTTCAAGTCCCGTTCCTGGTATCCTTTAAGACAGATTTTGATACAATTCAGAATCTGTCTTTTTTATTTTCATAACTTATCACAGCTCAATA
>CAVHKW010000081.1:0-59140 GCA_963636745.1 uncultured Oscillospiraceae bacterium
TGTCATATTGTGCCTCCTGATAGATAAGCACAAAAACTTAGAAAATTGTCAAAATACCAAGATTTCCTATCTTTCATGAGATAGTATGAAGGAGGTCAAGATGCAGAAAGAGAGGAGAGAATAAGCTTATTTAAATCCTCTCATTATATATCGAAGTACTCACCAACTATAGAATCGAGTTTATGCGCAATATTGCCGAAAGGTTGATTCAGATCGAGTGTTTTGACGACTACCTTGTTGTTGCCGTACAGATTGAAAATGCCGTCGGGCTGAATCTCTTCTTCTGTCTTTGCATAGAGCAGCATGCCGGAAACCTTGTGACTCTCTTCTTTGAAAGAATAATCGCGGTTCTTAACATATGTGAAGATCTGGTACATGTTGTTGGAAAATATGGTATGTTTACCGAACTGGCACTGAGTATTACGGCTGTAGTATTTGGCGTCAATGATCAGAACGTTGTTGCCTTTCCGGAGCTGGATATCACTTTGCATCACGGGAAGCATCGAGGCTGAAGCGTCATCAGTTGCCCATGGAATCTGGGCAGCACGGACATCCAGACTGTGACGGTAGTGTTTAATGTAATATTCTAGAATGAACTTCTCATATAATCTGCACATGTGCTGTTCATCGAAAAATGAGGATAGCCTGTATTCTCCTTTTTCTGTTGTCAGCAGCATTCCTTCGATTATCAGCTGACAGATATTGAGCAGCATTCTATACGTTTGGTTATTACGCTGGAATCTGATTCCTGACCATTTGATTGAGAGAGGATCCACTGTGTCTACCTGAGAGAAGAATAGCATCTCCTTTTTGAGACTGTCCTTGTATTTCGGCTTAACATTCGGGTTTTCAAGAAGCAGAGTGACAGTTGTTTTGATTATCTTGTTGAATATATTGTTCTCCGAGAGCTCGTCGAATTCGCAAGTCATCATATTTCTGTGAGATATCCTCTTCTGTATTGTCCCCGGCATATTTATCTTACCTCGCATAACGCTGAGGTCCTCAAGACGGTTGATATATTCCCGATAAAGCCCCTGCTTGAGCTGAATACCGATTCCTCTCTCAAGAATCGCCGCCAGAAGGTCGTACATTTCGTCAAAAGACTCAACGGCCAGATCATCAAAGGCTCCCTGATTCAATGTCTGGAAGGCATATGACAGCATATAATATATGTTGTTTATCAATATGCTCTTATCCTTCGTCATTGAAATATACCTTTGAGAATGTTCTCCCAGCGCTGCAGCTTCGTCTTGTCGTCAAACCAATATTCATTGAGCATAGGCAGGATGTCGAAATCGACAACATCCTTCATCCATTCTTCCGTACATTCTTCCGCATTGCAGAAATAGCTGTGTCCTATGCAGAATCCTTTTCCCAGAGACCGGTCCTGTGATATTTCCGAGTTCAATTCCTTGATGCGGCTGATAAGCATATCGAAGGTGTCATTGGAAAGAGACTTCTGATACTTTATGAAACCCTCCGAATCGAATCCCGGCTCTATATCGAAAAAGCTGAAGCGCCGCCTCAATGCATAGTCAATCATTGCAAGGCTTCTGTCTGCTGTATTCATCATTCCTATGATATAGAGCCTCTTCGGCACGGAGAATTTTAATCCGTTATAGGCAAGGGTTGCTTTCTGCCCTCTGTAGTCTGCTTCTATGAGCATGAGAAGCTCTCCGAAGATCTTGCTCATATTCCCTCTGTTTATCTCATCGATAATGAAGAAGTAATCTTTGTCGGGATGATTTGCCGCCTTCTGGCAGAATTTGAAAAAGATGCCTTCTTCCAGTTTGAACCCATTCTCATCCGGCTTATATCCCATAACGAAATCCTCATAGGAATAATTCTGGTGGAACTGCACGAACTCAATTCTGTCATCGTCAATTTCCCCCATGAGGGAATAAGCAAGTCTCTTCGCCAGGAATGTCTTCCCGACTCCCGGTGCCCCCTCGAGGATAATATTCTTTTTCTTTGTGAGTACGGCGGCCATTCTGTCATACCTTGCCTGGGAAATATAGACTTCATCCAAAAAGTCTGATTTATCATACTTTTCCACTTCTCTACCGGCCGCTACGGGGTTTTCTTCTCTGACCATGTCGAGAAGGAAGTCATATTCTGCCTTCGTCAGCTTGAAAAGGCTTCCCTGCGGGGTTGTCAGGAATTCCATTTCCTTAAGCTCCGGAGCGTCCTTAAACGACATTAGATCGACCGGGGTCTGAAGGCCTTCAATCTTCTCGAAGTATATCTTCTTTCCGTCCTGCGGGGCACGTATTTTCATCAATGCAACTATCTTCTTCACAGGCGTGGATTCGTACCCGATAACCATGTCTCCTTTCCCGGCATCAAGGAAATTCTGGAATATGCGTCTCTTGTTTCCATTGTCGTTGTAGAGCGTGTAATCCTGCACGGAGTTTACTTCCATATCGGACATCCGCCAGATCTTCGGATTGGCAGTCAGAAACCAGTAGTTTGCGGGGCTTGAATAAAGATTCACCCCGGACAAATCCGTCTCTTTCAATGCTTCTGATAATTCATCTCTGAGTTTCCAGATATAACATCCGCTGGCTTCTTTTCCCTGATATAGAATAGGCCACCATCTGCTGTCTTCATTATCACTCTGGAGTGACGGACATCCTGTTTTGTCATGTACTCTTTCTGCCAGATGAGATGACTCCTCATTATAAAAATTGAAGCTCTCACCATATTTATCCGCAAGCTCAATAGAGGTGGCTTCTCCCCCTTCATCAAGCATGCGCTTCATGATTTTCAGGCTGTCTTCTGTAAATACTTCCCTGTCATTGAACAGCTCTTTCCATTTATCAACGGAGATCCCGGGGGAATACTCTGCATTCGAAGGCCACCATTCAACGGAAGGAGGCGTCACATGATCTCTACTTATGTAGAAGCCGACATCAATCGTCAGGGTTTTGAGCTCGGGGTCGGGATAGCAGCTCTCCGTCAGTTTTGACGCAACGAGTTTTCTGAGTTCTTCATCTTTTTGCAACTCTTCACAGATTTCATCATAGAAAGAGAAGAAGTTACGGATGTTATCTGCATAGGAACCTTTTTTGAAGGAATAACTGCTTTCAAGCCTGTCGGAAACCTTCTTTATTTCGCTCAGCTTGTAGATATAATACTTATCGGGGTATCTCAGCCAAAGATATGTACTGATGGCATTCTCCTGCTGATAATGCTGAAGAAGCTGGCCATTATCATGGTTTTTAAGAAGAGCTATCGAGTTCTCTTTGAAAGAAATCATCCTCTCCGAGACATCTCTGCTCTCGTCATAGAGATCAATGAACATGGCTCTGACTTTTTCCGGAGCTTCTTTACTGAATATCGTAATCATCTTCAGCGGATAGTAATTGGATGAAGCGAGAAGGTTTTTAGTCTTTGCCAATGATGCCTCAAGCATTGATGGGAAGTCCTGAGCATTAACATTCCAGTTGGTCTGGAAGCATTTGACTGCCTCCCATTTGTATTTTTCTTCTTCCCAGCCGGATTTAACAAAATTCTCCTTGTATCCGGTGAGAAACTGCTGCAAAGCCTCTTTGTTGATCATTGAAACGCCCCCTTTTAACAAGCATAATGCATTTTCAGCTGTTTTTCATGATGTTCTTTCATTTGTCTTATTACAGGATATGGAAAACGGATGGCAGAATCAAACTTTCGTTTTTACTTTCAATCGGGTCGTATCACCTTGAAAGATAACAAGTGAATGAAGTATCTTTTAGCTATGAGTATCTTAAAACCACATAAGTTAGGGGTTATTGCCGGCCCCGGCTCAGAATATTTCACTGGCAAGGTTGTCAAGCATCTCAGACGCCTTTACATCGACAGATACGAGAAACTCTCGGAGGCACTGACAAAGCGGCACGGCATGACGGCTGATGAGTTACTGAAAGAGGTAACTTTTCTCGATGATATAGACAGTAAAAAGATCCCGACGGGAAAACTCCCGACAGCGTTCCACTGTCCCGATTTTACAGTAAACGTCAAATACACACGTTTCTCCAACGGAGAGGAGAAGGCCGAGATAATCGACCCGGTCAGAGGACTCAGCGTCTATGTGATACACGATGTGTCAAACAATGCTCCGATAAAGGTTGCAGGTTCAGAGGAGCCGGTACAGCTTTCAATCAACGACCATTTGATGTTCCTCTTTACTACTGTCAATGCTCTTCATAATGCAGGTGCACAGTCCATTACTCTTGTGCTTCCGACTTATCCCTATGCGCGTCAGCATAAAAAGGCTTCCCGTGAGCCTCTCACGGCGGCAATGTTCGCCCGCTTTGCGGAAGGACTCGGAGTTGACAGGATAATCACGCTCGACATCCATTCACGCGAGATCGAAAACGCGTTCTCTTCCTGTGCTCTCGAGAACGTCCACGGCTCATACCAGACTCTTATAGCACTGCGTAAGCTCATCGATTTCTCCGATCCCGATATCGTAGTGGTCTCTCCCGATACAGGTGCCGTCAGCAGAAACAAGTTCTATGCACAGGCACTCCACAGGCCCCTGGCTATCCTTTATAAGGAAAGAGACTACTCAATGGTCTCCACATCGGCAAAGAATACGAATATTAAATCAATTAATCTTCTGGGAGATGTTAAAGGTAAGACCGTCCTTATGGCAGACGATATGATCGCGACAGGCGGTACGATGATCATCGCCATGAAGGAGCTCATGAACAGAGGTGCGAAAAAGGTCATTGTCATGGTCTCGCTTCCGTTCTTTAACGGCAACGCCATCGAAAACTTCGACCAGGCTTATAAAGAAGGTATCTTCTATAGAATCATCGGAACAAACGGTGTCTATCAGGGGAAGGAGCTCCTCGAGAAGGAGTGGTTCATCCAGGCTGATGTCACGGAGCTCTTCGCCCGTGTTATATCGCGCCTTCACCACGGCAGGGCCATCAGTCCTCTTCTTGACAACAGAAAGTTCATACAGAAACTTGTCGATATGACACAGTCGGGTCTTCTCCCGGCAGACGACGGCGCAATACCGGAGTGAGGTAGCTCTTATGCAGATGTCGAATCGTATATCCGGTTTTCAATGTTCCCCGATCAGAAGACTTGTGCCTCTTGCAAGAAGTGCAGAGGAGAGGGGAATTCATGTCATTCATCTCAATATCGGCCAGCCCGATATCAAGACACCGGTCGAGGCCCTGGACGCTATCCATAACTACGGTGCGAAAACTATCGCCTACGGTTTGAGTGAGGGGGAGGTGAAACTCCGTAAGGGCCTTCTCGGCTATTATTCAAAGCTCGGGATAGAAGATCTCTCTGTTGATGACATTATGATCACGACAGGGGGAAGCGAGGCTCTGCAGTTCACCTTCATTACGCTCTGTGATCCGTATGATGAAGTCATAATCCCCGAGCCCTACTACACGAACGTAGCAACTTTCGCGAAGGTCGCCATGGTCGAATTGAGACCTGTCACATCTTCTTCGTCCAACGGCTTCATTCTTCCGAGTATCGATGCCTTCGAGGATAAGATAAACAAGAAGACCACTGCCATTTTGCTCTGTTCTCCGAATAATCCGACGGGACACATCTATACGAAAGAGGAGCTCACGGCTCTCCTGGAGCTATGCCGTAAGCACGACATATTCCTTGTTGTCGACGAGGTATACAGAGAATTCTGCTATGACGGAAAGAAGTTTACATCCGTCCTCTCATTCCCTGAATATGCCGACAGAGTCATATGTATCGACAGCTTCTCGAAGCGTTTCTCCATGTGCGGCTCACGTATCGGGGCAATCGTCACAAAGAACCATGAGTTTATAAATAACTGTCTCAAGATGGCACAGGCGCGTCTGTGTCCTCCTGCCGTTGAGGAGGAAGCTGCAGCCGCAGCCCTCACTGCTCCGGAGGAGTACATCAATGCAACTGTCGAAGAGTACGAGAGAAGGCGTAATACCCTTGTCAAGGCCATGCAGAAGATAGAGGGAGTGAGGGTCACAATGCCGAAAGGCGCATTCTATTTCATTGCAGACCTTCCCGTCGACGATGCCGAGAAATTTGCTTCCTTCATGCTTAATGATTTCTCATATGAAGGAAATACCGTCATGTTTGCTCCCGCCGAGGGATTTTACTGGACGGAAGGTTACGGCAGGTGTCAGGCACGTTTTGCCTATGTATTGAATGAGGATGAATTAAAGAAGGCCGCAGAGTGTCTGAAACTGGGGCTCAAAGCTTATCGAAAGACAGTAATGCATATTCAATGAGGTAATGAAAGGTGTACGACTTCTTTTCGCCGATTTCAGCAATAAGAAAGATAACAAAGCAGAAAGCCGAGAAGAATATAAGCGAGGCTTACTCTTTTCTGATTAATGATTTCAAGGCAATTGCACTTCTCTATGAGCAATATCATCCACTTGAGCTTCTGAAGCTTTCTCTCTGGGATGAGAGGAAAATATTACACGAGAAGAAGAAAGACAGCACAAAGAGAGCATCAGCAGTCCTCCTTCCGGTTATTCTTCAATCTGTTCTTTCGTCCACCTATGTAAAGAAACTCGGCACAAAGAGGACAATAAACGAGAAGGACTGGATCCGCTTGAGAGGGCTTGGTGACGATGTCCTGAGAAGAATAATAAGGGTGATCGAAAATAAGTGTGCACTCTTTATATCGAGCGAAGACGCTTCGGACGATGACGCAGGGAAATACAGAGAAATCATAGCTGAATACCTCCTTCCGGATGAAGTCAAAGAGAATGAGCTCTCTTCCGAGTCGATAATGCTGAGATCGCTCCTGGAGGAGAAAGAAGGACTTGAAGCGAAGATAGGATGCGACAGCGCTACTTTCTGGATTAATGTCGACAACATTGCGAAAAAAGGACTCTACGGTATTGATGACCTCTGCAGGCGTGTTGAAGCTTACAGCTCGGACTATGAAAAAGCTCTTGAAGAATACTCCGATGAGCTTAGCGGAAAGAGCAGTGAAGCCTGCTACGATATAGTGACGAAGAAAAAAGGCTGGGAGGGAAGAGCAGAGGGACTCTGCATCGAACGGGACGGTTTCTCGCTCTACGCACTTTCATCGCTTTCATCACTGCCCTCATCAAACTTCTCTCTCTTTATGACAGCGCCAGGATCAGTTGATCTTACGGCTTTCCTCGAGCTCGGTTACTGGCCGTGCTCACGCTTCCCGTTCATAAAATTTGCAGATGATGCTTATACCTTTGTTGCAAAGCATATCCCCAGGTTCATAAGCCTTTCTTCTTCATTCAACAGAAGGGAGACAGCCCTCAAGAGCGTGCTTTCGATCTTTTTCCTTATCGGAGTCGATACATACACCTATGACGGCAACAGCATCGATATATCGGTCCTGCCGTCATTCTATGACAGAAACCTCTTTACATCTTCAGCCGACTATACGGTTATAAAGAAGAAGAGAGACGAGGAAAAGGCTCTCAAAACCTCTTACGGCCACAAAAGACTTATAGTGGATCCCGATCAGAAGGAAGAGAAGATTTTCTCCGATGGTGCTCTTCTTATCTCGTCATCATTCATGGTCGAAGCCACAATCAACAGAAACAAGAAACATGAACTCATAGAATCATTACTCGGGAAGCTGGAATTCCCGGAGACGGCAAGTGAGTATAAAGTTATTGATGAAGATGAAATAGAGGCCGAAACTCCTGTCTATGACGATGCCTCGGATGATACGATAACTGATGAGTACGAGTACGACAACAGCAGTGAAGATAATCTCCCTCTTGATGAAAAAGAGGAGAGTCCTGTTGTTGAATACGGAAAGAAGACTGTCGACATTGCAAAGGAAGAGGAGAAGTACGCCCTCACGAAAGAGATAATCGAAAAAGAGGAAGAGGCTGACAGAGAGGGAGAGCAGTATTCCCGTGAACTCGATGACGACATCTTTGATGATACGGAAGAAGAGGAGCGTCTTGATGAGATAGGAGAGAGAGAAGAGAGCGACTACTATCTCGATATCGACCAGGATGAGACTCAGAAGGATGAGGAGACGGAAGAAGAGGAAACTCCATGCATTGAGGAAGAGGAAAACGACGATAAACAGCTTGACTTCTTCAATCTCCTTGACGAAGAAGAGGAAAAGATAATCGACGACGAACTCGAAAAAGAGGACGAGAACGATTTCCTCAAGGAAGAGGAGAAAGAAGAGGAGCTGGATGATTCTCTGATAGATGACAAAGAGCCTCATGCCGAGATAGACCAAAAAGACGAAATCTTTACTCTTCCCGGAATTGAAGAAGAAACACCGGTTGAAGAGGCGGAAACAACTCTTGATGAAGAGAGCAGTTCTGACGATGAAACTGTAGAAGAAGAAAAGATCATCGACGACGAACTCGAAAAAGAGGACGAGAGAGATTTTCTCAAGGAAGAGGAGAAAGAAGAGGAGCTGGATGATTCTCCGATAGATGACGAAGAACCTCATGCGGAGACAGATTCAATAGACGACTCTTTTACTCTTCCGGGTATTGAGGAAGAAACACCGGCCGAAGAAATAACAGAAGAATCATCTGAAGAGGAAACAACTTTTGAAGAAGTCCAGACTGCACCAGAAGATGAGATTCTGAACGAAGAAGAGACAGCCGATGATGAACTCGAGGTCGATGGTCCATTAGAGGATGAAGAAGACATTCCGGAGGCGGAGACAGCAGCTGAGGCTCCTATTGAAGATATAGCTGAAGAGCCATTTGAAGACGAACCAACTTTGGAAGAAGATAAGAACGAATCAGGTAGCGAACCTTCTGATGAAGAAGAGACAGCCGATGATGAAGTCGAAGATGATGTTCTCTCAGGGGATAACGAACCTCTTCCGGAGGCGGAGACAGTAGAAGAAGCTCCCGCTGAATCCTTTACACTCCCGGGTATTGAGGAAGAGACACAGGCCGAAGAAATAACAGAAGAACCATCTGCAGAGGACCAAATCTCTGAAGAACCTCAGGTTGCATCAGAAGATGAGGCTCTGAACGAAGAAGAGGTGGTCGATGATGAAGTCGGGAACAATGATCCCGCAGAGGAAGAAGAACACATTCCGGAGGCGGAGACAGCAGCTGAGGCTCCTATTGAAGATATAGCTGAAGAGCCCTTTGAAGACGAACCGACTTCGGAAGAAGATAAGAACGAATCAGGTAGCGAACCTTCAGATGAAGAAGGGGCTGCCGTTGATGAAGTCGGGAATGATGTTCTCTTAGGGGATAACGAACCTCTTCCGGAGACGGAGACAGTAGAAGAAGCTCCCGCTGAATCCTTTACTCTCCCGGGTATTGAGGAGGAAACTCCGGCTGAAGATGAGGCCGAAGAATCATATGAAGAGGAACCAGCTATAGACGAAGAACAGAGCGAATCTAACGCCCCGGACAAGAAGGAAAGCCTTGATGTAAACTCATGGATGAAGATTTTTATGGGGCTTGATGACGAAGAGAGCTCAGACGGGGATCTCATTCTTGATGAGAACAGTGAACTTCCGGAAGAAGAAAGTATAGATGATGTTCCGCTGGCAGAACCCGAGGAAGAGATAGTTGATGAGAATGAGGAAGAAGAGTCCATTCCTGATGAGAATGAAGCCGGCCACAAGGTTCTTTCCATGGATGACCTTGAGGATGATAAGGATGAGCTTCCTCTTATGGAGAATATGTTTGACAACGGGGATATGAATATTCCGTCAAGCGGTATCCTTTATGATATATACAAGAAACTCGGCTCCGCTTCCGTCTTTGCATCATTTTTGAGAGATACGGAAAGTGAGACGCAGAATGATCTCGAGGCTGCTATAGAGGGATGCTGGAAGCGCATGAGAGATGATGATAAGGATAAACTCTTCAATGTCCCGTCGTATTCGCTCTCCATTATTCTTTCACGTGATCATGTAAGAGACGATTTGAGAATGTCAGAACTCCTTAATAATGCCGGCGGTGTTATGTATGCACGCGGCGAAGAAAGCTGGACGGCTGTCATCCTCTATATCAACTCATCCTTTGTTATGGAAGAGGCCATCGAGAAGAGAATCACACCGTCAGGATTCTCACCATCGGACTGGAAAAGAGTCACCTACATAGGTGAACAGATGAAGAAGAGATAAATATGGAAGACAGAGAACTTAAGAAGAGACTAGATGCTGCACTCTCTGCAGCGGAAAGGGCAAAAGAGTTCCTTCTCTCTCACGAGAAGATGCGCTTCTCCGTCTCCGACAAGGGCGAAAATGATTATGTCACCGAAGCTGACAAGAAAAGCGAGAAACTCATAAAGGATGAATTGTTGAGTCTTTTTCCCTCTGACGGCTGGTACGGCGAAGAGAGTGGCAAGGATGGTGACGAGAAAAGGCGCTGGATTGTCGACCCGATAGACGGCACAGTCGATTTTATGTGGTCTTTCCCTCTTTATACAGTCTCCATAGCATTCGAAGACGAAGATGGAATAGCTCTCGGCGTCGTAATTCTTCCATCTCAGGATGAAGTTTTTTATGCTTTACGGGGAAGCGGGGCATTTCTTAACGGGGAGAGAATAACACTACCTGAAGATATCGAGGTAAGAAAGAGTCTTGCACTTCTTGTTCCCCCGCACAGGGTTCATGAGAAGCTTGATGAATATATTGTGAGAATGAGGCGTTTCTACGATCATTTCAGCGATATGAGGAGCATCGGGAGCGCCGCATGTTCCCTCTGTTATGTCGCATCAGGCAGATGTGCATCTTACTACGAGGAGTATCTTCATTTATATGATATCGCGGCGGGAGTATTGATCTTGAGAGAAGCCGGCGGAATGGTGAGTCTGAAGAAAGAAGGAGACTACATATCCGTTGCGGCTTCACATAAGAAGGTACACGGCCTTATTCTGGAGTTGATAGATGGTAAAGGCAGTTATATTTGATTTTGACGGGACGATCTGTGACAGCTCCGAAGGGATTATGGAGTGTGCTCTCAGCACAGTCGAGTCCATGGGATACGATGTATCTTCATATACAAGCGAATACCTCAGAAGATTCATCGGTCCTCCGCTCAGAGACTGTTTCCGTATAACATTCTCGGTCAGGGAAGATGAAGTCGAGGAATGTGTAAGCCGGTATCGTGCACTCTACAACAAGCGCGGTATGTTCGAGATGAAGCCGTATAAAGGGATAAGAGAGCTCTTATATGCACTCAGGGCAATGGGTATAAAGACCGCAGTCGCCACCAACAAGATGGAGGAACTTGCCGTCAGATGTGTGCATTCCCAGAATCTTGATGACGGCTTTGATTGTGTCAAGGGCCCGGAGGTCGACGGAGGGATAACAAAGGCAGATGTTATTCTGAATGCCGTCAATGCTCTCGGTGTTGAAAAAGACGAAGTTCTGATGGTCGGCGATACTGTAAACGACGAGAAAGGAGCGGAAAAAGCCGGAGTGAGCTTCCTCTCTGTCGGATGGGGCTTCGGCTTCACAGTCGAAACTGCCGATATTAAAGAACCATATGAAATACTCTCAAGAGTAATGGAAATAAATAAGGAGAAAAGAAAAATGATTGAAAGAGTAGATACTCCGCTCGGACCGAAGGCTGTTGGTCCATATTCCCAGGCTGTGAAGGCAAACGGCTTTATGTTTGTCTCCGGTGTACTTGCCCTGGACCCTGAAACAGGTGTTCTTGTCGGGAATACCGCTGCTGAAGAGGCAGAACAGATCTTCAGGAATGCAGAGGCGATCATCAAGGAAGGCGGCGCAGAACTCGGCAACACAGTCAAGACTGTCGTCTACCTGAAGGACATAAATGATTTTGCATCTGTCAATGAAGTCTACAGGAAGGCTTTTGATTCATGTCCAGTCCTTCCCGCACGCTGTGCTTTCGAGGTTGCAGCTCTTCCGAAAGGCGGAAAAGTGGAGATTGAATTTACGGTTGCGTTATAAGAGAGGTGGCGGTTGCCGCCTTTTCTTTAAAAATTGTTGTTTTTTGTTGCAGAGTTGAAAATCCGGGTGATAAAATCATTAGGAAACCAGCAGAAACTGAATACAGTTTTATCAGGAGACATAATGCTGAATAACAGTGCAATTGAACTAAAGGGTATTACAAAGAGGTTTGGCAGCGTTGTTGCCAATGACGGAATTGACCTGGAGATAAAGAGGGGGGAGATTCTCTCTCTTCTCGGGGAGAACGGAAGCGGTAAGACAACGCTGATGAATATGCTCTCCGGTATCTATCAGCCTGACGAGGGAACAATCTATGCCGACGGCAAGGAAGTAACAATCCGTTCTCCTAAGGATGCTTACGACCTGGGAATCGGTATGATACATCAGCATTATCATCTTGTTGATGTTTTTACAGCTGCACAGAACATCATCTTGGGCCTCGATGAAGAGATGGACATCCATTCGACGAACAAAAAGGTCAAGGAGATCTGTGACCGCTACGGCTTCGATATCGACCCGGCTATGAAGGTTTACGATATGTCGGTCTCCCAGAAGCAGACAGTCGAAATCGTAAAGGTCCTTTACAGAGGTGCCGAGATTCTTATTCTCGACGAGCCTACCGCCGTTTTGACACCGCAGGAGACAGATAAGCTCTTCAATGTCCTGAGAAACATGAAAAAGGACGGCAAGGCTATCGTCATCATCACTCATAAGCTTGCAGAGGTTATGGCTATCTCCGATAAAGTCGCTGTTCTCAGAAAAGGAAAGTACATCGGAACAGTCGAAACATCCAAGTCGAGCCCTCAGAGTTTGACGGACATGATGGTCGGCCACGCAGTCGTACTCAATATAGACAGACCCAAGTTCGCCGATCCGAAGGAGAGAATTGTCATCAACTCCATCTCCTGTAAGGATGCCGAAGGTGTTCTTAAGCTCAAGAAGGTATCATTCACGGCTTACGGCGGTGAAATACTCGGTGTTGCAGGTGTTGCAGGCTCTGGACAGAAGGAACTCCTGGAATGTCTGACAGGGCTCTATCCTATGACGGAAGGTTCGATCAAATACATCAACCCTGAAAACAATAATGAGACCGAGCTTGTCGGCCTTCATCCGAAGAAGATCAGAGAGCTTGGGGTCGGCATGGCATTCGTCCCGGAGGACAGACTCGGCATGGGTCTTGTCGGCTCGATGGGAATGACAAACAACATGATGCTCCGCACATGGCGCACCGGAAAGTCGATCTTCTTCAACAAGAAGACTCCCCAGGCTACTGCAGACAGGATCTGGAAGGACCTCGAAGTCGTAACTCCTTCGACAGATTTCCCCGTCAGACGTATGAGCGGCGGTAACATCCAGAAGGTTCTTGTCGGAAGAGAGATTGCATCGGAGCCTAATGTACTTCTCACAGCTTATGCAGTACGCGGTCTCGATATAAACACATCCTATACAATCTACAACCTTCTAACGGAGCAGAAGATGAAGGGAGTTGCAGTCATATATGTCGGAGAGGAGCTTGATGTTCTTCTTGAACTCTGTGACAAGATCCTTGTTCTCTGCGGAGGAGAGGTAAGCGGTATTGTTGATGCCAGAACAACAACCAAAGAAGAGATTGGTCTCATGATGACCAGCGTCGGTGGAAAGGAGGCAAGATAATGGAAGTTAAGAAAGCGCCTTTGATTCGTCTCGCCAAGCGTGAGGCAATGGACAGTAAAAAGGCCTGGGCTATAAGGGTCGGCTCCATAGTCGTTGCACTTATCCTCGGCATGATCCCTATCCTTATGGCTGGGAAGAACCCCTTCGAGTCATATGGTGTCATGATTTCAGGTGCATTGAGTAAGCCCGGTTATATCAGGCAGACAGTCAAGAAGGCTATTCCTCTTCTCGGATGTGCACTTGCAATTGCACCGTGTTTCAAGATGAAGTTCTGGAATATCGGGGCGGAGGGCCAGATTACGATGGGAGCAATCTTCTCGACATTCTGTGCAATCCATTTCTCATCAGCTATTCAGTCAAGATTCCTTCTTCTCGTCATCATGATGCTTGCAGGAGCACTCGGCGGCGCCATCTGGGGCTTTATTCCGGGCTTCTTCAAAGCTAAATACAACACCAACGAGACACTCTTCACTCTCATGATGAACTATATAGCAATAGGTATAGTACGCTGGCTCCAGGGCGGTCCGTGGGAAGGAAGACAGGGAACCCAGATCATTCCTATGTTCAAGGATAATGCAAGACTTCCGAACGTCTTCGGCGTATATTGCGGCTGGATCATCGTTCTTGTTCTTGTCGTCGTTGTTCATATTTACATGAATTATACAAAGCACGGCTATGAAGTCGCGGTAATAGGTGACTCTCTCAATACAGCACGATACGCCGGAATGGATGTCGGCTGGATCATGATGAGAACGATGCTCTTCAGCGGTGCAATAAGCGGTCTTGTCGGCTGGATGCTCGTCAGCGGCGCAAACGGCACACTTAACAGCGACGTCGCAGGTGGTGTCGGTTTTACATCTATCACAGTTGCATGGCTCAGTCAGCTCAACTCATTTGCCATGATTGTGATTGCAGCTATTCTTGCAATCATCGACAAGGGATCTTCAACGCTGCAGAGTAAGCTCAGCGTTCCGGCATCGGTTGCACAGATAGTGTCGGGAATACTGCTCTTCTGTATGCTCGGATGTGAATTCTTTATAAACTACAGGCTCATCTTCAGAAAGAAGGAAAAGAGCGGGGAGGCTGAGGTATGAACGCAGTAGTACTTCTTTTAGGAGCTGCCGGTGCTTACGGCACAGCTTTGATGTTCGGAACTCTCGGTGAAATTTTGACCGAGAAATCAGGAAACCTTAACCTCGGCGTCGAGGGAATCATGTACATGGGCGGTATTTTCGGCCTTATCGCACCGAACCTCTATGAGAGCGCAGTCGGAGAGGGTAATGCCAATCCGTTTGTTGCAATTCTTCTTGCAATCGTTGCTGCTTTCGCTGTCGGTGCCCTTGCAGGTCTCCTCTTCTCCTTCATAACTGTAACGCTCAGGGCAAACCAGAATGTCACAGGTCTTGCAATGGCTACATTCGGAACGGGCGTTGCAAAGTTCGCGGGAGAGCTCAGAAGACTCGAGGTCGGAGGTTATGTAACACTTTCGAACGATCTCAAATTCGCATTCGACAACAAGTTCATGCCGGACTTTTTGAAGAATATCCCCGTTGTCGGAAGAATACTCTTCAATCAGTCGGAGTTCTTCTATCTTGCAATTATCCTTGCTTTTGCAATGCACTTCTTCCTGACACGCACAAAGACGGGTATGTACCTGAGGGCTGTCGGTGAGTCTCCCGTCACAGCTGATGCTGCAGGTATCAACATCACAAAGTACAAGTACCTTGCAACAATGGTCGGCGGCGGTATTTCCGCTATCGGCGGTATGGTCTATACGATGACGACTGCCGGATGTGTATGGATCGAGGCTTCTCTCTCCGGAACGGGCTGGCTCGCAGTTGCTCTTGTAATCTTCTGTACATGGAGACCTCTCAAGGCTACATGGAGTTCCGTTCTCTTCGGTGCTCTCATGATCATGTACCTGAGAATTATCATACCTTTCTTCCCGACAGAGCTTTACAAGATTCTGCCATATGTGGTAACTGTTGTTGTACTTGTCATAACAAGTATGAGAAACATAAGAGATAAGCAGCCTCCGGAGTCTCTCGGAGTCAATTATTTCAGAGAAGAAAGATAAGACATATTTACATAAACATAAATTTAGGATATCCTATTTTTAGGATATCCTAATTTTTTAGTGTTTATATTAGTGTTTTTTTAAAGTTAAGGCTTAATAAAAATGAAAAAAATCCTTTACAGCTAAAAAATGCCATAATACCATTAAATACGTAGGGCATTATTAATGATGCCTTAGAGGAGAATATTTATGAAAAAAACATTAGTTTTGGCTCTTGCTCTTTTGATGTGTTTTTCCGTCTTCGCTCAGGGTGGTTCGGAAAAGGCAGCTTCAACAGAAGCTAAGGCTACAAAGATTGGTTTTGTCGTAATCAACGATGAATCTGACCAGGGATACACATGGAACTTCATGAATGGTATGGACAATGCTATGGAGAAGCTCAAGGCTGAAGGCTATAACGTTGAACTTATCGTCAAGAGAAATACAAGTGAGTCCTCTATCTGTAAGGACAACAACGAAGAGCTCGCAGCAGAAGGCTGTGAAATCATCTTCAACAACAGCTATGGATTCGAGCCTTACATGCTTGAAGCATCAAAAGAATATCCTGACACAATCTTTGTCGGCCTCACAAACTGTGGTTCACAGATTGATGACAACCCGAACACACACAACGCATTCGCAGCTATCTACGAAGGCAGATATCTTGCAGGTATCGCAGCAGGTATGAAGCTCCAGCAGCTCATCGATGAGGGAACAATCAAGCCGGAAGAAGCTGTTATCGGATACGTAGGTGCATTCTCATTTGCTGAAGTTATCTCCGGTATGTCAGGCTACTATCTTGGTGTAAAGAGTGTATGTCCAACAGCTACAATGAAGGTTTACTTCGTAGGTACATGGGGCGATGCAACTCTCGAAGAAGCAGCAGCTAACGCTCTCATCGATGCAGGTGCAGTCATGATCAGCCAGCATTCAGATACAACTTCTCCGGCTCTCGCAGCACAGAAGGCAGGCGTCTACCACACAGGATACAACACAGATATGACAAAGGTTGCTCCTCAGGCTTCTCTTCTCTCTTGCAGAATCGACTGGACAAGATATTTCTACACATTCATCAAGAATTACATCGACGGTGTAGAGAACCCATCCGACTGGACAGGTACAGTTGCTGAAGGCGATGTTGTTATTACAGATCTCAACACAGCTATCGCAGCACCCGGCACACAGGAAGCTCTCGACGCAGCTAAGAAGCACTTTGCTGACGGCACACTCCATGTCTTCGACATCAACACATTCACAGTTGACGGCGGAAAGAAACTCGAGCATGCATTCGCTCTCGACACAGACGGCGACTTCACAGCAGATACAGGCGAGGCAGTATGGGACGGCGTATTCCACGAATCATATCCTGAATTCCAGAGTGCTCCATATCTGACAGCAGTCATCGACGGAATCACATGGCTCAACGTAGCTTATTAATCTAAGTTAAGTCGATAAATAGAAGCGGCGGGGTTTCCCGCCGTTTTGTCGTTATATATGTTGCTTTTGTGTAGGAAATCAAGAGAGTCGTTGTCGATTGTTCTTTCGTATTGCCATTAATTGAGGAAGGTCTTAAATTACAGTCAGTGAGGTGAAAAAATGAAAAAATCACTATTGAAAACTTGTTCTATGGTATTTGCAGTTGTCTCGTTCGTATCATTGGTTGTGCTTATCTGTTTCTCAGTAACTCTTCCATATACCGAGTCATACCGCGTCTGGGGAACTCTCTATACACAGCACTATGCAGGCTATTTCGACACCACATACCTCTCGAGTATGCTCCTTCTTGCGTTCGGTACTTTCTGGGGCCTGGTAATCTTCTTTGCGCTTCCCTGTGAAAAGTGCAGAAAAGAATGCACTAAAAAAGAAGAAGAGTGCTCATGCTCCGCACAAAGCGTTGACGAGAGTGCAAAAAGCGTAGAGCAGTAAAATTACAAACTGTGTTCATTGAGCCTCCTCACGGGGGCTCTTCCTATTTGATAACCCTCAACACAAATCCCTTGAGGTACTCACTCTCCGGAAATGATAATCTCACCGGGTGGTCGCTTCCGGCGCTGAGTGTCTCGAGTATCTGGACTTCACATCCTGCGTCTGCTGCAGCCCACCCCAGGAGAAGACGGAAATTCTCTCTTGTAAGGGCTCCCGAGCATGAGAATGTTATAAGTATGCCGTCACTCTTAATCTTTGTCATTGCAACTCTGTTGAGGTCCTTATATGCTTTGACGGCATTATCGAGCTTACCCTTAGTCTGTGCAAGCTTCGGAGGATCGAGGATGATGAGGTCATATTTGTTCTCTTCTATTGTCCTGAGGTGATTGAAGCAGTCGGCGTTGATTGTCTTTACCTTATCTCTGCTGCCGGAAGGAAGAACACCTTTATTCTCATTGAGATGTATCTGATACAACAAGTGTCTGAGTGCACTTTCGGAGCTGTCGACAGCGTCTACCGAGAGAGCTCCCGACCGCAGGGCATGAAGCGTGAATGCTCCAGTGTAAGGACATACATCAAGGACGGTTCTTCCTTTTGTATATCTTTCTGCAATATTGCGGTTTTCCCTCTGGTCACAGTAGAAGCCCGATTTCTGACCTTTCCCCGGCGCTATCTCATACCATATGCCGCTCTCCATGAACTGGGTGTTGTCTCCGGGGGCCTCGCTTTCCTTTATCTCCATGCCGCCACGATAGTAGCGGACACTCTCGCTTATACCTTCACTTGAGGCATAGAATGCATCGGCTGTTACCTGGATAATGGACGGGTGCAGTGCCTTCTCGATTGTGTTGATGATAACGGGGAGGAAATTGAGGGCGAAGCGTGACGAGAGGATCAATCTCACTTCTCTGCTGTAGCAGTCTCCTGCAAGTCCCGGAATGAAATCGGCTTCTCCGTGAATGAGACGGAAGCAGTTGGTATTCTCCATTGAGAAGAATTCTTTTCTCCGTCTTATTGCATTAAGTACAAGACTTCTTACAAACTCATCATCTGTTATCTCATCCTCATCCCAGCTGAGGAGATGCAGGACTATGTGTGATTTCTCGTCGTACCAGCCTTTGGCGATGAATGTACCGTCAGCAGCGTAGACCTCAGCCCAGTCGGCCCTGTTTGATGTGCCTTTGACAGATTCGATTGCACCTGTAAAGACCCATGGGTGGTGCTTCATAAGAAGCTTTTCTTTTCCTTCCTTGATAATAATCCTGTACATACCGCCTCCCGCTGGATAAGCTTCAATAGAGAGGATATACTTTTCTTTATGAAAAAGAAACTTGTTGTCTTTGATTTGGATGGTACTTTATTGAACACGCTTCCTGATATAAGGAGGGCGATAAACTACGCTCTTTCCGCTTATGATATCCCCGGGATAGATGAGTCGGAGACCAGACTGTTCGTCGGACACGGCCTCAGAAACGCTCTTATATGTGCAGTGGAGAAGAGCGGAGAGAGAATAGAAGAGAATGACTTGAATCTGATGAATGAACTTCTCCTCTCGTCTTACCTCAAGCATCCTTCAGATAACACTACGCCTTATCCCGGAATGGTTGAGCTTCTCAAGTGGCTTGAAGAAAAGGGGATCGGCGTTGCAATAGCCTCCAACAAGAAGGAGGAGATAGTAAAAGAGATCGTGAAGAATATACTCTCTGATATCAAATTCTCGTTTATTCTCGGACAGACGAAGGATTATCCTTTGAAGCCGAATCCCGGGGGGATACTCTCCAACATCGAGAAACTCGGCATTAAAACAGATGAGATAATCTACGTGGGGGACAGCGAGGTCGACTATGAGACAGCGAAGAATCTCAAATGCGACTATTTCATCGTCAATTACGGTTTCAGAGATAAATCCCGGCTTGAGGAGTACGGGATAGAGAAGAGTGTGGATGATGTATATCGATTGAAAGAAGAGATAGAGCGCTCTCTTTCATGAAAAAAGGCTCTTCCAAACCGGAAAAGCCTTCGCTCATCATTCGCCTTCGTATTTGATGACTGAATAGACGGGATAATCTTTCAAAACCTCGCGGCCTTTGAGATCGACAAGTTCCATTAAGAAGACTATTGCGACGACCTCTCCGCCGAGTCTTTCGACGAGCTTACATGCCGCTTTCATCGTGCCGCCTGTTGCGATCAAGTCATCTATTAGAACAACTTTGTCTCCCGGCTTAATTGCAGTCTTATCTATTTCGATTGTAGCTGAACCGTACTCGAGGTCATAGCTTTCTTCAATTGTAGGGCAGGGGAGTTTACCTTTCTTTCTGACGGGAAGGAACGCCTTGTTCATTTCATATGCAATCGGCATACCGAGAATGAATCCCCTTGATTCAATACCGCCGATGATATTGAAGTCGACATCTTTAATGCAGTCAATGAGAGAGTCGATGGTGAGCTTCAGCCCTTCTTTGTCGTTGAGCGCTTTGGTCATATCGCGGAAGATGATACCTTCCTTGGGAAAGCCCGGAATACTTCTCATATAGTCTTCAATCTTTTTCATAATCACCCTGCCTTTTTGCAATACGCTCTACTATAACAAGAAGTCAACTTTTATTCTACATGGAAGATTTCATTCATACTTCTTATAGAAACATGGCGCTGTCGATGATTTACTCATCGACGGCACCTTTATAACTTACAACCTAAAAACTTCTTAATAACCTGTCTGCAAATGCATGAAAACGTGATTTCCCTCTCTTTTAGGCTCGTTTTCCTCCTGTCTGATAGGAAAGTCTTAATTTCATGCGTAACTTCTAAGAAGCAAGTACTTTCCGAAAGAAGACTGAATACCTCGTCATAGCTTTTCTTTAGGATTCATTTGATATAAACTCCTATGACATATTCAGGAGGCAGGGATCTGCAAATATGGTTTATGACATTATTATAGGCCCGATTGAAACGCTGGTCGGCTGGATCTTCAAATTCATCGTCACAAAGATTCCGTCAGTCGGTGTAATCGGGGCAATCTGCGGGGTAAGTATTGCGATAAACATACTTGCGCTGCCTTTATACAACATAGCAGAGTCAATACAGGAAAAGGAAAGACAGAGCAACAAGCGGCTCGAGCCCAGAGTAAAGAGGATCAAGAAGGGCTTCAAGGGTGATGAACAGTTCATGATGCTCAGTGAGTACTATCGCCAGAACTCATATCATCCCCTCTACGCACTCCGCGGCTCCCTCTCGATATTGATTGAGATTCCATTCTTCATTGCAGCATACAGCTACCTCTCCTCTTCCAGCATATTGAAAGAATCTTCATTCTGGATTTTCTCCAATCTCGGGGAGGCTGACAGGCTTTTCTCCATTACCCTGGGTTCTCTCATAATTCCTGTAAATGTCCTACCGATAATAATGACACTGATCAACTTCGTTTCGGGGTACATATACACAAGGGGAGCAACAAAGAGAGACAAGATCCAGCTCTACATAATAGGACTCTTCTTTCTTGTTCTTCTCTACAACTCTCCATCGGGGCTTGTCATCTACTGGATATGCAACAATATCTTCTCCCTGGCAAAGACAATAGTTCTAAAGACAAAACATCCGAGGCTGATATTCCATATCTTCCTCAGTATCGGTCTACTTTTAATTGTCTATAAATGCAGATACTCCAACAGGACAAAATTACTCCTGCTGAGTGCATTCTCCCTCATCTTCATCTTCTATCCTCTTATTCTGAAAGTAGTTAAAGAAAACAATTTCAGATTAAGCATGCTCCCCCCCCAGACAGCCTAAGCACAGTTATCTAAAAGTTGTTTTATTAAGCGGACTCTCGCTTGCCCTTCTCTGCGGCTTCCTGCTTCCATCTTCGGCAATAGCATCCTCTCCGGAGGAATTCTCATACATAGGACAGGTAGACAACCCATCGTCATTCGTCTGGACAACACTCTGGTTCTATGTGGGACTTTTCCTCTTCTGGCCGCTTGTCATCTACAGAATGTTCGGGGAGAAAACAAGAAAGATAGAGGCATTCGTTCTTTTCACTCTCCTTGTTACAGCTCTCTTTGATGCATACATCTTCAGAGGTGACTACGGCACCATAACGCCGCAGTTCACGTTTGTAAACAGCACATCCTCATCATCGCTGGTCACGAATTTCGGGCCGTTTGCAGTCGCAGCTCTGACGGCTCTACTCTTCATGATTCTTGACTACTACGGAAAATCCGCCGTCATTCCTCTTCTCACGCTCTCCATAGCCATAGGCGAGATTGCCATGGGAGCGGTAAAAATGACGACAATCGAGAAGAGGTTCAATGAATACAGAATCCTGAAAGAAGGAAGTGAAAACTCTCTTGATACTGACGGTATCTACACATTGAGCAGGAACGGAAAGAATGTGGTGGTCATCTTCCTCGACAGGGCGGTAAACAGCTTCTTTCCATATGCAGTGGAGCAGGTTGAAGGGCTGGAGGAGCAGTTAGACGGCTTCACCTACTACCCGAATACCGTAAGCTACGGAAACTGCACAACACTCGCCAGCCCAGCCATGATGGGAGGATATGAATATACTCCGGAGAAGATAAACGCACGTAAAGGCGAGCTATTGAAAGATAAACACAACGAAGCGGCGACACTTGCCCCCATTCTCTTCGGCAGGGCAGGATACTCCGTCACAGTCACGGATTCTCCATTCCCGAATTATTCCTGGAGAAATGACCTCAGTGCATTCTCAGGTCTTGAGAATGTGAAGGCGGATGAAGTTTATGACAAGTATGTGAGTAAATACATCTCCGCTTTCAACGCCTACAACCTTACGGATGAAGAGGCGGAGAATTCGACAAGAGACGGTGCAGTGAACTTCTCGTTGATCCAGATTATGCCGGAGCTGTTGAGATGGACGTTCTACTACTACTGTACTGACACCTCCATACAGCCGACCGATCTTCTGCGCTGGCTCTCTTCCCTCTACTATCTGAGAGAGGAGACAGCCATTGAAGAGGATGGAAACACCTATACATTCATCGGCAATGAACTCACTCACAACCCCGTTCTTCTGAATGAAGGACTACTTCTTCCTGCAACGGAGGATGACGCCTTCAAGTCGATACTTCCGACCTCCGACAACAATACCATATATCATTACTCGGTCTTCTGTGCGGCTCTCAAACAGCTTGGAAAATGGTTTGATTGGATGAGAGATAACAACATTTACGACAACACGAGGATAATTATCGTATCTGATCACGGAAGAAGTGTAGGTTCAGAAATACCGGCTTTCGACTATTCATCATACAGGCCGTTACTCCTTGTCAAGGATTTCGCCTCCAGAGGGGAGCTGAAGACAGATGAGACATTCATGACAAATGCAGACACAATCTTTATCTCTACCGAGAATCTTGAGGAAATCACAATGGTGAATCCCTATACGGGAAATAAATTGACAAAGGAGAAGGAGAACGGTGTCAATGCCTATCCCGTCAATTCATCTACAGAATGGAACGCACCGCTTCTGGTCGATTGGACTCAGTTCACGCTGAAGAAGGAGAATGCCCTGCATGTAGAAGGAAATGCTCTCGATTCTTCCAATTGGATACCACTACTCGAATGGGAGGAAATGAACAAATGACAATACTACTCTATATAGACCCGGGAACGGGAAGCATGCTCTTTTCTCTTCTCATAGGACTTGCAGCTACGGCTGTCTTCGGCATCAAGGCCCTTCTTGTGAAGCTCAAGTTCGGCTTCGGGAAAAAGGAAAAAAGTGATAGCAGCAGAATCCCCTATGTCATATTCTCGGACCACAAAAGATATTGGAATGTCTTCAAGGGCATATGTGAGGAATTCGATAAGAGAGAAATAGATGTAGTCTACTACACGCTCTCACAAGACGATCCTGTCTTCGAGTGCGGGCTTGAGCATATCCACCCTGATTATCTCGGAGAGGGAAATAAGCCGTACAGCCGTCTCAATTTTCTCAAGGCCGATATCCTCATATCTACTACGCCGGGACTCGATGTATACCAGTGGAAGAGAAGCAGAGATACAAAGTGCTATATCCACATTCCCCACTCTGTCGATGACCTCACCGGATACAGAATGTTCGGGCTGGACCACTATGATGTCGTACTCGCCAGCGGTATAAACCAAGAAGAGGCGATAAGAAAAATAGAGTCATTGAGACCCGGGATAAAGGCAAAGGAGATTGAAGTAGTCGGGTCAACCTACATGGATGACCTCAGGGATGAACTTCTTTCACTTCCGGATAGGACGGAAAACGAGACACCCGTCATCCTCGTTGCACCTTCCTGGGGGCCAAGTGCCATTCTCTCCAAATATGGAGACTCTCTTCTTTCCTCCCTTGAGAAAACAGGCTTCCACATAATAGTACGACCTCACCCGCAGTCTTTCTCTTCCGAGAAGGAAATGCTTTCCACTCTCATGGAGAAGCATTCGTCCATCGAATGGAACAGAGACAACAACAATTTTCCGGTAATGGAAAGGAGCGACATCCTCATAACCGATTTCTCGGGAATCATCTTCGACTACGCACTTACATTCAACCGTCCGATTGTCTATGCCGACACCCATTTCGATACGATTGTCTATGATGCCGACTGGCTGGACGAAGAGATGTGGTCGTTGAGAGTTCTTCCAAAGCTCGGAATAAAGCTTGAAGAGAAGGACTTCAAGAATATAAAGCAGGTTCTCCTCAATGCAATGGACAGCCGCGATATAGCAGAAGAAAGAGAAGAGGTGAAGGCAGTGTGCCTCAGCCATATCGGAGAGAGCCGGAAGACAATAGTCGACTATCTTGTCGAAAAAGAGAAAACACTCAAACAGGGGGAGAAGTAATGCAGGGTTTAATATTGGCTGCAGGCATGGGGAAAAGGCTCAGGGAGCTTACCCAGAACAATACAAAGTGCATGGTGAAGGTGAACGGAATAACAATCATCGAGCGGGCATTGCGAATACTGGACAAAAAGAATCTGTCACGCATCATCATCGTTGTAGGCTATAAAAGGGAAAACCTTAAGGCCTTTGTATCCTCCCTCGATATTGAGACAGAGATAGTCTTCATAGAAAACCCCGTCTATAACAAGACAAACAACATATACTCCCTTGCACTGGCAAAAGAATACCTCTGCAGGGAAGACACACTGCTTCTGGAGTCGGATCTCGTCTTCGAGGAAGCGGTGATAGATGCCATTCTTGATGACAGAAGGGAGACACTGGCACTTGTCGACAAGTTCGAAAGCTGGATGGACGGCACATGCATGAAGATAGATGAAAACGACTCGATAGTAGACTTCATTCCAGGCAAGCTTCTTGAATTCAGAGAAAAGGAAAACTACTACAAGACCGTCAACATCTATAAGTTCAGTTCCCACTTTTCAAGAAATACATACGTTCCGTTTCTTACAGCCTATGAAACAGCCATGGGTGAAAACGAATACTATGAGTCTGTTATCAAGCTGATCTCCCTTCTTGAAACAAAGGAGATCAGGGTAAAGAGACTTGAAGGTGAAAAATGGTACGAAATAGACAATATCCAGGATCTTGATATTGCCGATACATTGTTTACCGATAACAGAAGCGAGCACTACGAAAAGATAATGAAACGATACGGAGGTTTCTGGCGGTTCCCGAAGCTTCTTGATTTCTGCTACCTTGTCAACCCGTATTATCCACCGGAGAAGATGAAGGAGGAGATAATATCGAACTTCGACGAGCTTCTCACAGAGTATCCGTCAGGGATGAGGGTTAACTCGCTTCTTGCATCCGGCGCCTTTGGTGTGAAGGAAGAACATATCGTCGTCGGAAACGGAGCAGCGGAACTCATCAAGTCATTGATGGACAGAATACTTGAAACGGAAGGATCTAGAATAGGTTGTATTTATCCGACATTCGAAGAGTACCCCAACCGTTATGACAGAGAGAAAATCATCCCGTTCAGGAGTAAAGCAGATGATTTTCGATATACAGCAGAGGACCTGATGAACTACTACTCGCAGAACGAGATATCGCTCCTGGTACTCATCAACCCCGACAACCCGAGTGGAAACTACATCCCACCTGAAGGGCTTCTTTCCTTGATAGACTGGGCGAAGAAGAAAAATATCAAGTTGATAATCGACGAAAGTTTTGTTGATTTTGCAACACCCCGGCGGGAGGACGCAACGCTCCTGAAAGAGAGCATACTCTCACTCTATGAGAATCTCTTTGTCATAAAGAGCATATCAAAATCATATGGAGTTCCCGGCCTGCGGCTCGGCGTTCTGGCTTCGAACAACAGGGAGGTGATAAGCTGCATAAAGAAGGATGTCTCCATCTGGAATATCAACTCCTTCGGCGAATTCTTTCTACAGATAAAGGAAAAATACGACAAGGATTATGACAACGCCATCTTAAAGATCAAGGCTACACGTTCGGCCTTCATCCAGAAGCTAAGCAGAATCCCTTTTATCACAGTCTTTCCTTCAGAAGCCAACTATGTGATGTGCGAGGTAAATTCCGACAGTAAGGAACTTTGCGCAGAACTCCTCGAGAGGAATATCCTGATAAAGGACCTGACTGGGAAAATCAGCAATGGCAAGCAGTATATACGCATTGCAGTCAGAAACAATGAAGATAATGACAAACTCCTTGAAGAATTACTTTCTCTTCACAAATAACCGAAGTTCATCGGGTTGTTTGATATTTGTTGCGAGCAGCGTCATTCCATGATTCCGGCGGTCGGGAAGTAAATCATTTCCATGCAGTTTTCCTTATTACTGATCCATCTGTATTTGGACTAAATGATGCAATCCTGAAGCTGGATATTGTTTTCCTGCAGTAGATGGAAAGGAGTTCAGAGGGGCAGAACGGAGGAAGGGAACAAAGAATTGACATAATCCGGAATTTTTCTGCTTAGAAGTATATATGCTGCTGTACATAACTGTTCTTATTTTCTTCTATCTAGTTCTTTTTGCTCCTGCATTCTTCGAGTGCAGACTCGGGGCATACTTCATTGTAATAATATTGCTTTATTTATTCCGTCATAAGGAGAAGATAAGACTTGCGCTGCTCTTTTCCGCTCTTCTTTTCTCTCTCTTTTCCTCCTCTCTGGGGCGGAGTGAATTTAAATCTTTGATTCCTTTATCAAATATTACGGGGATATACGGGAGGGTGGAGACGGAACCGAACAGAAGGAAAAACAGATACATAGGATTTTCTCTGTCACTCGAGTCAGTACAGAACAAAAGAGGCGATTTCTTTTCGTCATCGGGTAAGATATATGTTATTTCGCCCGATATCAAAATAACGAAGGGAGAGATGGTCTATTTAGAGGGGGAAATGTATGAGTCTTTCTTTCTCTCGCGCTCGGGTACGGTAATAGAGAGAAGTGTAATCGGGAGGGTGAGACGTAAGGTAAATGCTCTATTTATAAAGAGTCTTCCTCAGGGGGATGTGGGGAATATAGTATCGCTCCTACTTACGGGGACGACTCTCGACGGCGACGACACACTCTCGAAAAGGGTAAGGGAGCTGGGACTGAGTCACCTGATATCGCTCTCGGGGATGCACCTTGCCTATCTCTCGTCCGCTCTCATGCCTCTTCTTTCGCTCTTTCTTGAAAAGAAAAAGGCGAAAAGAGCAAAGAATCTTGTTCTTCTTCTCTTTGTATATCTTGCGGGATCAAGACCGAGCCTTGTGAGATCTCTTATCTTTGTTTTTCTTATTCCTCTCTTCGGCATAGAGATAAGCTTCATTCTCTCTCTTGTCGTACTAATCAGGATATTTCCTTTCTACGCTGATGAAATTGCAACTGTATTGAGTTTTACATCTCTCTCGGGACTTCTCTTAATTTCTCCTCTACTCGATAAGGTAAAGAAGCTCAGGGTGAATGCACTCGATATAATCCTTTCGTCAATCGCTGCTACAGCTGCAAGCTCTCCCATAGTATTTACTGTCTTTTCTTCCTGGCAGCCTTACTCGTTTCTCTTTTCAATTATAGGGATGCCTCTCATAGCTCTTCTATTCCTATTGATAATAGTTAGATTCATTATTCCTAAAACGGATGTATTAATCAGTATTATATTGTACATTGTTGATAAATCAAGTTTTCTTACGAGGTATTTCCCTTTGAGCGGGAGCTTCGGCTCTTATTATTTGATCTTTAGTATCTTCGCTCTTTCTGTTGTCCTCTCTTTTGTAATTCGAAGACGCAATAGATGAGGAGCTTTTTCACTTCTCTCTTTTAGAGTATTATTGAGCTATGTGGAATCTTAATTACGACAGTCCCTCCGATATAGATAGAGTCTTGAAAGAAAACTCACTTGCCATGAGTAAGAAGTTCGGGCAGAACTTTTTAATCAACGGCTCAATGAGAAGAAAAATAGTTGATCTCATTGATGCGGATGAGGGGATGAGAGTCTGGGAGATAGGGCCGGGCCTGGGGGCAATTACACATCACCTTATTGAGAACGGGGTGGATTTAACTGCTTTCGAGATCGACTACGGCTTTGTCAAAATATTAAGAGAGAAGGCATTCCCGGATGAGAGTAATTTCACACTCATAGAAGGGGATGCTCTCAAGACACTCTTTAAAAAGAAACTACTCCCTCTTCCCGGGAGGATAATAGGTAACCTTCCGTATAATGTCGGCTCCGTGATGATAGCAAGGCTTATTGAAGAAAGTTATCTACCGGAGAAGATGGTATTCACGCTCCAGAAGGAAGTTGTCGATAGAATGGTTGGAACGATAGGATCAGAGAGCTATTCATCCTTCTCGATATTGACACAGATAGACTATGAGAACACGCTTTCCCTCAAGCTCCCGCGCTCATGTTTCTGGCCGCAGCCCAATGTCGAGAGTGCAGTTGTTGTGATGAAGAAGAGAGAAAAGAGTCTTGTAGACGACGAGTACAGAGCTACGTTCCTGACACTTTTAAGAGCACTCTTCAACCAGAGACGTAAAACCATAAGAAACAATCTTCAGTCGTCCCAATACGGTAACAGGGGAAAGGAATATATAGAGAGTATATTGTCCCTGTCGTCCCTTGACGGCGGAGAGAGAGCCGAGTCACTTGAAATTGAAAAGATAGTTAGACTTGCCGAGGTAATACAGACCACATAATGTGTTTATCTTGTTGTGATACAAAAAAAACACCAATGCTTCCACACTGGTGTTTGACAAGATATTTCCTCTCTTATTTTACGATCGTTCCCATCTGTGCGCGTGCACATGCTGCTGCGTTTGATTCGTCTGTGTCGATGTGCATTGCAAGGCGGAAGGAAGGAGATACACGGATGACTGTGTCTCCGTAGATAGTCTTTCTGCCGTTGCCGTTCTCGATCAATACCGATACGATATCGCCGTTCTTGACGCCGTATTCCTTTGCATCCTCTTCTGTCATGTGGATGTGTCTCTTTGCAACGATGACGCCTTCCTCAAGTTCTACAGAACCGTTGGGGCCGACGAGTGTACACTTTCCCGAGCCCTTGATATCGCCGGACTCTCTGATTGGTGCCTCGATACCGATAGAGCGTGCGTCTGTTGCACTGAGCTCAACCTGATTGAACTTTCTGCATGGTCCGAGAATCGATACATTGGCAAGTTCCTTCTTGGGGCCGACTACTGTGACTCTTTCGTTTGATGCAAACTGTCCGGGCTGTGAGAGTTCTTTTTTGACTGTCAGTTTATATCCCTCACCGAAGAGAGCTTCCAAGGTTTCCTCTGTCACATGAACGTGGCGGGCACTTGTTTCAACCATAAATTCCTTACTCATTATTAATTCCTCCACTGGGATTGTTTCCTCTAACAATTATTAATCAAAAGAGGAAGATAAACAACACTTCTGTTGATGACAATCGAGTAAATCGTTAATCTTCTATGTATGAAAATAGGTGTTTACGGGCTTGGACGTTTCGGATCCTTCTGGGCTGAGGCGCTGGCGAAAACCGGTAATGAGGTTACAGCATATTCAATCAATAATCACGAACTTCCCCCGGGGGTGAGTAAAGTGAGTGAAGATGAGCTCCTCGGGAGTGATCTTCTCTTCTTTGCTGTGACGATATCACAATTCGAAGGGCTTCTGGAGCGCATTGGAGATAGGATAGGGGAGAATACCATAGTCTGTGATACATGCTCTGTTAAGACGTATCCCTCCCTCTGGATGGAAAGAAAGCTGCCTTCCTCTTTGTATAAGATAGCAACCCACCCGATGTTCGGTCCCGACTCCGGAAAAAACGGGCTTGTGGGCCTCCCCATCGTCATGTGCCCCATAAGCGCTGTCGACTCCCGCTACGAGAGTGTGAAGAACCTCTTTCTCTCGATGGGACTCAGAGTCATAGAGATGTCAGCCGATGAACACGACAGGAATGCCGCTTTCTCCCAGGGCCTTACACACTTTGTAGGGCGTACTCTCAAAGAGATGAATATAGAGCCGTCGGCGATTGCGACAAAGGGATACAACGCCCTTCTGGAGATAGTTGAGCAGACATGTAACGACCCCCTCTCTCTCTTCTGTGATCTCCAGCGTTATAACCCATATACCCAGGATATGAGGCACGCATTGAGAATCGCGACGGAGAATGTTGCATATATGCTGGAAAGAGGAGGACGGGAGTGAGAGTATATGCCTACACACTCGGCTGCCGTCTCAACCAATGTGAAACGGAGGCCATTCTCGACAGTTTTACGAGTGCCGGATGGACAGTCGCAAAAGAAAGTAAGGACGCCGAACTAATAATTGTAAATACATGTGCCGTCACAAGTAAGGCCGAGCAGAAGGCAAGGAGAATGATCAGAGTCTTCTCCCGCGAAGCATCGTGTGTCATCGTCTCGGGGTGTTATGCCCAGTCCGATAGGGAGACTTTGGAGGCTCTCGGCGGTAACGTTGTCGTCTTCTCTCTTGATGATAAGCCCTCCTTACTAAGTATTCCCTCCTTCCTCTCGGCTCCTTCTTCTCTCCCGTTATTTGAAAGAGTCAAGTCTTTCACTTTCCGCGATAAGAACGCCTTCTCTTATAATCCGTCGTCATTCTCATATCACAGCCGCGCATATATAAAGGTGCAGGACGGGTGCGACAATTCATGCGGCTACTGTAAGACTACCATTGTCCGCGGAAGCTCGAGATTCCTTCCTCCTGACGAAGTTGTCGGGAGAATATTGAAACTTGAAAAAGAGGGGTTGAGAGAAGTGATGCTCACAGGTGTCAACCTCACCAATTACGACCATAACGGGGAGGGTCTCGGGGGTTTGATGAAGAGAATACTCTCCTCCGTCGGAGACGATATAAGATTCCGCCTGTCCTCGATGGAACCCGACGGCGTTGATGACCTGTTATTGGAACAGATAGCAGATAAGAGAGTCTTTCCTCATTTCCATATCCCTATCCAGACAGCCTCTCCGAGGCTCCTTGATATAATCGGACGTAAGTATTCTATAGAGCATGTTGAATACATAATAAAGAGACTCAGGGAGATAAAGGACGATCCGTTCATCGCAGCCGATGTCATTGCAGGACTCCCGGGAGAGAGTGACGAGGACGACGAAATAACATACCGCTTCCTCAGCGATAATGATTTCTCCGCTCTCCATGTTTTTCCCTACTCTCCGAGAGAAGGCACTCCTCTCTACTCCTCGAAGCTCTTCGTCGAAGAGAGAATACGTGACGAGAGGGCCCTGAGACTTCGTAAGCTCTCCGTGAGGCAGAACCGCCTCTATATGGAGCGTCAGATGGGAAAGAAGTGCGAGATAGTTGCCGAGAAGGATTCTCAGGGTACTACGGGAAACTACCTCAAAGCAGAGATAGTCTCCTCAAGCGGAAGGGAAATCAAAGAGGGTGAACTCTATGAGGGACGATTCACCTCGGTTTTTCCGTTGATTGTTTCTGTTGACTGACTCTCAGCGTCATCTCGTTTGTCGTGACGCGTGAAAACGGCGGGATATTTTCCTTCACCCATGCATTTGATCCTATCGTCGAGTCGTGGCCTATCGTAACATCCCCGAGTATTGTCGCATTGGCATAGATTGTGGTTTTGTCTTCGATTGTCGGGTGACGTTTTGTACCTCTTAAGAGCATCCCGCAGCCGTCCTTCGGGAATGAGAGTGCGCCGAGTGTAACACCCTGGTATATTTTGACTCCGTTTCCGATAACGGTGGTCTCTCCTATGACAACGCCCGTTCCGTGGTCGATGAAGAAATAGTCTCCGATTTCAGCTCCCGGATGTATGTCGATTCCGGTATCGGAATGAACAAGTTCGTTGAGCATCCTCGGAATGAGGGGAAGTCCCTTTTTGAAAAGAAAGTGTCCGATTCTGTGTATTGTTATTGCCTTGAAACCAGGATAGGTGAGAATTATCTCGGCTATGCTTTTTGCAGCCGGATCCCCGTCGTATCCTGCCTCTCCATCCTTTTTGAGAGTCTCTCTTATGTGGGGAAGCTCTTCCAGAAGAGACGCTGTTATATCTCTTGCCCTGCTCTCAGCCTCCTCTTGAAGAAGCCCCGTCGCCTTGTAGCTCAATAGAGCCTCGTTAAAGAGCAGATTTGACGCCCTGTCGATGTGACGCGATATTACACTCTCCAGCATTCCCTTTGAATATATTTCCTCGTAGTCCGGAAAGAGGAGGGATCTGAACTCCTCAGCCATCAGCCTCACTTCATTTCTGTCGGGGAGCTGTATAGAGGAAAACTTCTCCTTCTCTCCGTTTGAGCGTGAGAAGGATGATAAATACGGTTTAACAAATGGAGAAGCATCAAATTTCATAACTCAATTATAGAAAAAAGAGAGTAGTGATTAAAGCTCTATTCCTCGCTTTCACGTGCTGTAAGTTTCTCTTTTGCCTTTTCGATTTCAGGATATAAGAGCTTTGCCGATATGGCTGCAACGGCCATTTTAACGGCGTCTCCTATGATGAACGGAACAAAACCGACTGTGAATGTACGACTCCATGTCGTGTCGAGTTTGTATTTAAGCCAAATAAGGCCGAAAAGATAGGTCACAACCTCCATCACAATAACAACCATTACGTTATATAAAATGGAGTCGTGTTTCCTTTTCGAGAGAAGTGCTCCGACGAGAGAGGCGAAGAGAAAGCCGAATATGAAGCCGCCTGTCGGGGAGAAGAGAGCGGCGGGTCCTCCACCTGATGTGAATACCGGAAGTCCGATAAGACCCAGAATTATATATATAAGTACCGCAATAGAGGCATTAAGAGGAGGAAGAAGCAATCCCGTAAGGAATACAAAGAGTGTCTGAAGCGTCATGCTGACAGGAACCATCGGGATCTTGATGAAGGTTCCCGCTGCAATGAGCGCGGTGAAAAGAGATGTTAATATAGTCATGCGGAGAGAATAGAGAGGGGGATAATCTTTGTCAACTACTTTACATACTCTGGTTTACTAACTATTCTCTCTCTATGGACACAAAGCATTCTATATTATCGGAACTGGAAAAGGCGTCACCGGAGTACGTAAGCGGGGAACTCCTGAGTGAGAAGCTCGGGATAACACGTATGGCCGTATCGAAAGCGGTGAAGACTCTCAGGAATAAGGGATACGAAATAGAGAGCAGAAAGCACTACGGCTACAGGCTGCTCTCATCCTCATTGGATATACTCGATAAGGAGACGCTTCTTTCGGCATTCGCCTCAAGCGGTATTGAAGTCTACTATCTCGATACTACCGTTTCAACGAATAAGGACGCAAAGATAATTGCACAGGAAGGCGCTGTGACGCCGTATGTCGTTGTTGCATCGAGGCAGAGCGGGGGCAGGGGAAGACTCGGGAGAAGATTCGAGTCTCCTCTCGGCGGCGTCTATTTTTCTCTGGTACTTGATGGAAAGGATATAAAAGACAGCGACCTCATTACAATTGCAAGTGCGGAGGCGGTGAGCGAAGTCATGGAGAGACTCACGGGCATTCCCACCTCGATCAAGTGGGTGAACGATATCTACATCAACGGGAAGAAGGCTGTCGGCATACTCTCGGAAGGCATCGTCAACATGGAGGAGAAGAGGCTTGACCGTGTTGTTATAGGGTGCGGAATAAACCTCAAGACAAAGATGGAGGATTTTCCCATAGATCTCAGAGACATTGTCACATCCTTCTACCCCGACGGGGAAGCTTCTCTCAAGAGAGCTCAAGTCATCGCGGAATGCGCGAAGAGAATTGTTGAGATACAGAAGGAAGATTTTCTGGATAATTACAGGAAGAAGTGTTTTGTAATCGGAAAGAGAGTCTTCGTGGAGAGAAAGGGGGAGAGAAGGGAGGCTGAAGCATTCGGCATCGACGAGAAGGGCCACCTCCTTGTCCGCTACGATGACGGAACCGGGGATGCTCTCTCCTCGGGTGAGATAAGCATAAGAGTCTGAGGGTCTTCACTCTGGAGAGATGAAATGAGTAATATAAGAGAGAGGATAAAATGTTAAAGAAATTAAAAGAAGACTGGAAAAACAGGATTGAAAAAGAGCTTAAGGCATATCTTGCCTCCGATAATATCGCACCCCTTACGATGGGCGTTCCTCCCAAGAAGGAGATGGGGGATGTTGCATTCCCGATGTTCCCGTATTCAAAGGCTGCAGGGAAGGCTCCGGCTCTCATTGCCAAAGATATCGCGTCCCGAATCGAAGGTGACCATCCGGATGGAAAGATCATTCTCTCCGGCCCCTATTTGAATGTACTACTGGATCTTCCGTCACTCTCGGGTGAAATATTTAAAAAGGTCCTCGATGAGGGTGAGAGGTACGGCTCTTCCTCCACTCTTGAAGGAAAGAAGATGATGGTCGAGTTTTCATGCCCGAACACCAATAAACCGCTCCACCTGGGTCATATGCGTAATGACAGCCTTGGTGAGAGTGTCTCGGAGCTCTTGAAGAGCCAGGGCTCAACTGTCAGAAAGGTCAATCTCATAAACAACCGCGGTGTCCACATATGTAAGAGTATGCTTGCCTACAAGACTTTCGGAGGCGGAGAAACACCCGAGAGTACAGGTGAGAAGGGTGACCACTTTGTCGGAAGATACTATGTAAGATTTGCACAGTGGGAGAAGGAAGTCGAAGAGAAGAAAAAGAATAATCCCGATATTATCAATGAGCCCGGTTTCATCGATCCCGATGTCGAAGCACAGAAGATGCTCAAGAAATGGGAGGACGGCGACGAGAGTGTCCGTGCTCTATGGAAGAAGATGAACGACTGGACTCTTTCCGGCCTGGCTGAGAGCTATAGGAATATGGGAATCAGCTTCGATAAGTATTATTACGAATCAGAGACATATAAATACGGAAAGAACGAGGTCCTGAAGGGCGTCGAGAAGGGAGTCTTTGTCAAGGAAGCTGACGGCAGTGTCCAGGTTGACCTTTCCCCCATCGGTCTCGATAAGAAAGTTCTACTGCGTAAGGACGGAACCACGCTCTATATGACACAGGATATAGGGACGGCAATCGAGCGCCATAACGACTGGCCGTTCGATTCTCTGACCTACGTCGTTGCATCAGAGCAGCAATATCATTTCAAGGTGCTCTTTTACTGTCTTTCACTCCTCGGGTACGATTGGGCTAAGGAGCTTCATCACCTCTCATACGGCATGGTCAATCTTCCGGAAGGGAAGATGAAGAGCAGAGAGGGGACTGTTGTGGACGCAGACGACCTATTATCTCAATTGAAGGATCTTGCAAAAGAGGAAATCATCAATAAGGAGAGAGAGGACAAGGTTGACGATATCGAGAAGACGAGTCACAATATTGCACTGGGGGCACTCAACTACTACCTTCTTCAGGTTTCTCCGACAAAGGATATGATCTTCAACCCCAAGGAATCCATCTCCTTCAACGGTAACACCGGACCTTATCTTCAATACACTGGAGCGAGGATCTCATCAATTCTTCGTAAATACAACGAGAACAAAAAAGATGTCCCGTTCAACGGTTCTCTGCTGAATAATGAAGACGAAGTGACACTTCTGACTATGATTGCAGATTTCCCCGAGTACATGAGGAGAGCGGCGGAGAACTATGACCCGTCGATTATTGCATCATTCTTATATGAGGCGGCAAAGACATTCAGCCACTACTATCACGATAACCGTATCCTCAATGCAGAGAGTGACGAACTTATAGAAGCGCGTGTAAAACTGTCGGAAGCTCTTCTTGTTGTGATGAAGAACGGCTTCAAGGTAATAGGCGTGCCTTTCCTCGAGGCTATGTGATTTTTGAAGACAGAGAGTCTGAACTATGAAGAAAGTTGAATTTACAAGGGACAGAGTGAGAATTACCCTCTCCCTTGTCCTGATGATCATACTTGTTTCGTATGCCATGTGCGCTCCCATGGGATGTATCGGGCCCCTTATGGACGATATCTCATCGTCTCTCGGACTCTCGGCTGCAGGGGGCGGCCTCCTGACGACGCTTCCTATTGTCATATTCGCCCTGACTTCCCCTCTCACGGTCGTGATTGCCTCAAAAATAGGGATAGCAAAGGTAATATCACTCTCGCTTCTTACCATACTCTCCGGCGTAATTGTGAGATCACTCGGGAGTGTTTTTACTCTTTTTCTCGGAACCGCACTTCTCGGAATCGGAACGGGGCTTTTAAATGTTGCCATGCCTTCATTTTTCAAGGAGTACTATCCCCAGAGGACCGGAAAGCTCATGGGACTCTACTCCGCCGCTATCACATCATCTTCCGCCATTACGGCTGCTGTCGTGAGGAATGTATCTGATGCCTTCCACAGCTGGAATACGGCGCTCCTGACAGTTGCTGTTTTCCCGCTTCTTGCATTCATCTTCTCCCTCTTCTTCCAGAAGAGAAACATCAGGGAAAGTGAAGACGAGAAGAAACAGACTCCTGGAAAATTGTGGTCCCTCGAGAATGTATTCATTGCTCTCTACATGGGACTGCAGTCTTTGATTTTCTATGTGATGATCACATGGTACCCGACAATAATTGCAGAGAAGAATGTAACTACTTCCTCAACCGGAATACTCATATCGGTGATGCAGGTAGCATCTCTTCTGCCGTCATTCCTGATCCCTGTTGTCACCGTGCGGAAGAATGCGGGACTTCTTTCATCCTGTGTTCCTCTTCTTTTCATCCCGGGTATTCTACTTGCCTTCCATACAGGACGCTACAGTCTTGTCATTATCGGTACTGTGATTATGGGACTCTCCACAGGAGCATCATTCAGCATGAGGATGGCGCTTTGCTCCATATATGGAAAGAACAGCCGCGATACTGCCTCTAAGATATCATTCGGACAGTGCCTGGGATACATCCTCGCAGCATTCGGGCCGGCCGGCTTCGGATATTTGAAGGATGTAACGGGTACATGGAGAATGACAGTGGTGCTTCTTGTTGTACTATCAGCAGTTATGTCAATTTCTGCCCTATTTCTCAATAGGATTCAAGAGGGGAAATCAGCTTCAAATCTGGAAGGATGAGAGTATGAAGAGAAAGAAGACTGTCGTAGTTCTCGCAACAGGCGGAACAATAGCCGGAAAGGGAGAGAAGGGAAGACAGACGAACTATCTTCCGGGGCTTCTTTCCATCGAGAGCATAGCCGAGGGAGTCGAGGGAATAGAGGACCTTGCCTCTCTCAGGGAAATCCAGATAGTCAATGTAAACTCCGACGATATAACAACGCTCAACTGGCTTGAGATGGCAAACAAAATCAACACATTGAGTAAGGACCCCGGGGTCGACGGCTTTGTCATAACACACGGGACCGATACCATGGAGGAGACAGCATACTTTCTCCACCTCACATGTCATACCGATAAGCCCATAGTCGTGACGGGTGCCATGAGGCCGAGTACCTCGACAAGCGCCGACGGTCCGATGAATCTCTATGAGGCTGTTGCTGTAGCGTCGTCAGGGGAGGCTGCCGGAAAGGGTGTCATGTGCGTCTTTTCGGACAGTATCTACGGCGCAAGGGACTTCCAGAAGCTCTCGACGACGAGTGTAACTGCCTTCGGAGGACGTGACTTCGGCATGATGGGATATATCATCGACAACAGGATCGTCTTCTATAATGAATCTACAAGGCCCCATACGCTTTCGTCTCCTTTCTATGTGGACACGCTCAGAGCACTGCCGAAGGTCGAAATCGTTCTTTTCTATGTTGACGCCGACCCTTCTATTCTCGAGAAGACTCAAGATAATGCCGACGGTATTATTCTTGTAGGCGCCGGTAACGGCAACTACTCCAAAGCCTTCAACGACGCGATAGGAAAAATCTCAATCCCGGTTGTTAGAACAAGCCGGATCGGTAACGGCATCATCGTTCCCGATGACAAGTTCGACATATACCCGAATGTCATAATAGGGGACAATCTCGCCCCCACAAAAGCAAGGATCCTATTGCAGCTGGCCCTGACACATACTCACGACAGAGATACCATACAGCAATACTTCTCTACTTTTTGAAGTTCATGAGGCTGAGTTTTGAACTCTTCAGAAGAAGGGACAGGGCCTCCGTGACGCTTTTACGCTGTTCGGGAGTGAGCTCCATGGCACCTTTAATCATGTTCATGCCCGAAGAAAGCCAATTCTCCTTCATCTCCCTCAGCGTTGAATAGTTACCCTTTTCCATGACGGTGAAGATTCCCTCTACAAAGGCCTCTCTTTCGTCCTTGTTCATATTCTTCAGCCACTCCTTGAGCGTGAGATCGACAAAGCGCGAGCTGTCATCGACTTCTTCAAGTATCTGGAAGCTCTTTCCTTCGACGTCCCAGGAATATATGTCATGCTGCATGATGAATGTTCTCTCGGAGTGGACGATTGTATAGTCCTCCTCATGCTCGAGAAGCATGCCGACAACGGACGACTGCGGAACGAATGTCGATATGCGGCCATTCATTCTGTCAAAGCCGCCTTCTTTGATTATCTTCTCTTCAAACCCCGGACCGTCATAGTTGAATACTCTTTCGATCCTGTCCTGGAGCTTCTCCGGAGCGAAGGCTCCTGCATAGACAGCGAGGTTCCCGCCCTTGGAGTGTCCGCCGACATATATTTTTCCATCGGTTTTACCGCTCATCTCCTCAAGGTATTCTACAGCCTTTATCTGTCCCGGAAGAGGTGTGACGAATGCCATGTTGAAGTCTTCCTGCCATCCCACAAGCGTGTTGTCCGTCCCGCGGTAGAAGACAAGGAGCGTGTCGTTTTTATCGTCGAAGAGAGTCAATGCCGAGAATTGTGTCTGGTTCTCCTTCTGTATGATATCTGTATAGTTGAGGATGACGAGATCTTTGAAACGGGGGGAGATGACTATTTTTTTCATGAAATCATAGTCGTTCTTGAAGAGTGTCTTCTCCTCGATACCGGGGATAGATAATATTTTTTCCACTGCGCTTGAAAGGGTCCGGTTCTCCAAAGGCTCATCAAGCATTTCGAATCTCTGATAAGTCAGGCGCGCAAGAATAGCACCGTCCACTTCATTGAGGGGATCTCTCTCGAAGCTGAGGTCTCCTCTCCACACCAAATAATCGATGATATTAGCCATTTTATGCCTCTCGGGGCTATTTTCTTCTTCTTGAGAAAAATAAGCAACTATCTCAAAGCCCTGCTTTTACCTTCTCGATGATGGTGAGGTCTGCCGGAAGCCATTCAACGGAGTAAAGTGAGTCTTTCTCGAGCCATTTTGCACTCTCGTGCTCGAGCAGCACCAGTGATCCTTCCACTATGGAACACCAATAGCATTCCATTGAGAGGTGGAATGCGGGGTAGTCGTACTCTATCGTGTCGATATAATCTCCGACAGATACTGTGGTATCGAGCTCCTCCTTTATCTCTCTTATAAGGGCATCTCTGCTCTCCTCTCCCTCTTCGACCTTCCCTCCCGGGAACTCCCACATATCTTTGAACTCTCCGTAGCCGCGCTCTGTCGCAAAGACCTTCCCGTCCTTCTTGATCACCGCTGCAACGACTTTAACTCTTTTCATTTTCTTCTCCTATCGGACTCTCGAGATATCTCAGGAGATCGTCTCTTACACACTCTCTCATCTTCATTCTTACTTTTGCAATATCTCTCGGTTTCCCGTTGTTGTCATTCTTCGTTCCCTCTTTCACGCTGAGAATATCGAAGAGGCCCATATAATAGAAACTGCTCTCGGCGTCGCTTTTCTTGACAAGGAGGTGTTTCCTCCCCGCACCGGTTACATCTCTCATGTATGAACTCTCCACTCCCTTCCCGATCTGGGAATCCCAGAGGAAGATCTGGTTATCTTCAAAGTAATCGGAGTAGTCGGGCTTACCCGAAATATACTTTCCCTCGTCTCCTGTTTTCTTGTGGTATGTAACAAAAAGAAAGCAGTCGTCTCCATGCCTGTACTTACCGTACATTGTGGATGACTTGTCCTTTCCGGCATTGATAAGGAGTGAGATATCCCGCCGTGAGTATTTCTCATAGAGTACGAATGTGGAGTCCGGAGAATGGTATTTGTCCTCGTACCTTCTTTTCGAAAGTTTTATGATGTCGTCAAACTCCCGCCGGAACTCCTCGTTTCTTTCGATCTCGCCGTAGAGAGCGCCCCGGATTATGTCATCTCCAGCGCTTGACAATATGTTGAGCTCTCCATACTTTTTCTTCTCGTCTTCATTCGTGACAAAATTTCCCTCGAGGAGCGATACGGCAGATGTGAGAGAAGTATCGTCCACGGTAATACCGTAGTCGTTCTTTATTTTTTTCTTTACTTCCCCGTATGTAAGAAGAGGATCCGTCAATAGAAGCGATATGATCTCCGTTTCGTGTGGTCTCAGTCCCGATAAGACTGTTTTCGAGAGGTACTCGAGAATAAGTATTTCCTTAGGTAGGAGTGCCGGTGACGAGTCCTTGTCGATGTGGGATATAAAAGCGGGATAACTTTTGTATTCGCTTATGATCAAGAGAGGGTCGACTTCGTTGTATGTATAGAAATCGTAGAGATAGGGCCTGCGACCGAGTTTGGCCTTGAGCGATATGTAGCTCTCTTTAATTATCGTCTTGATTCCGCTTAGGCGGTTTATGGATGCAAATATACGCTCCTTTGCAATTTTGTCGAAATGAATTGTCGAGGAGCCCGGAATTGTCTCGCTCCCGCTTATTACATACTTGGTGATCGTGTCTTTGTTGTATGAGCGGTCTCCCGAGAGTGCAACAGGGATGAGAAAATTGTTCGTGTAATTGCCAATAAAGTCGAGGACAACAACATACTCTTTTCCCCTTGCTTTTCTCAGTCCCCGCCCGAGCTGCTGGATAAAGACTATCGGGGATTGTGTAGGCCTCAGCATTATAACCTGGTTGACCTCCACTATATCGACACCCTCATTGAGAATTTCGACGGAAAATATGTAGTCGAGTGCTCCCGGTCGCTCGTCTCCGCTTAGACGCTCGAACGCATCCTCCCTCTCCGCTGTTGAGTTACGGCCGCTGAGAGCAACTGTCCTGTAGCCGCGCGCATTGAAAGATGAGGAGAGCTCTTCCGCCTCTTTAATCGTTGATGTGAAAATAAGGCCCCTCACTCTATCGCCACTCCAGCCGAAGTACTCGGCCTTCTCGATTATCCTGTCCACACGCTCTTTTGAAATAAGGCGGTTGAAAGAAGAAGGAGAGAGCTTACTGTTGTCGTCTATAAGATCAATGTCGGTTATGCCAAAATAATGAAAAGGACATAAAAGATTCTCCTCCATAGCTTCCTTGAGCCTGATTTCATATGCTATCTGGTAGTCGAATATCTCATAGATGTTACGTCCTTCTATGTTGTCGTCTCTCTTATCGGGTGTTGCCGTCATCCCGAGCCAGAGCTGAGGAGTAAAGTAGTCGAGTATTTTCTTGTAGCTCAGGGATGCGGAGTGGTGTGCCTCATCAAGTATTATTGCGTCAAAGGTGTCTTTCCTGAATTTATATAAGTCTCTCGAGAGTGTCTGGATGAGGGCGAAGGTGAAATCGGTATCCTTGTATTCCTCGCCGTCTCCGTAAACCGATAGGGTTATATTCTCCCCGAATACGTTACGGTATGATTCAAGCGCCTGCCTTGCAAGCTGTGTTCTGTGGACGACAAAGAGTACCTTTTTGTATCCGAGTTCTCTCATGGCAAAGGCTGAGGCATAGGTTTTACCTGTCCCCGTAGCAGATATGAGTAGTGCCCTGTCTTCATTGTTTGAAATTATCCTCTTGAGGCTGTTGATAAAACCAACCTGCATGGAATTAGGCTGGAGGGTATACTTTTCGTATGATACGGGCCTCTCTTTCAGTGCAAGTTCACGCTGCTCTTTCTCAATCTTATACTTGAGGCGGTAGTTCTCTTTGACTTCGCTGTACGGCTTTGTGTTTTTGCTGTTCCAGAGTTCCTCGGCCTCTTTCAAAACCGAGAGTGCCGCCTCTCCGTTCCCGCTCGAGACAATTTTCATGTTCCACTCTCTGTTGACAGTCAAAGCCTTCGCCGTCAGATTTGACGACCCGATTATGATTCTATAGACCTCGTCTCTTTTGAATATGTAGCCCTTGGTGTGTAAACCTATGTCGCCATCCGTCATGTACATCCTCACGTCGATTGAGGAGAGGGAGGAGAGTTTATCGAGAGCTCCGGGATCCGAGAATGAAAGATAGTCAGTTGTCAATATACGGCCCTTTATGCCGCTCTCGTCAAGCTCACTCAAGGTCTCGAGGAGAGGAGTTATGCCGTCCAACGTTACAAATGCAACCGAAAGAAAATAACTCTCGCTCGAGAGCAGAAGATCCTCTATTTCGGAGAGGACTTTTTCTCCTCTTTCCGGAATATTTGACACAAAGGAGGGTTTATAGAGCTGTGATGCCGTGTGTGATGAATCGATGAAAGCAGCCTCTAAGCCGTTTTTTAGCTCATTTACCGTATATTCTGTTATCCTTTCAGCCGCCGTTTTCATCCCCACCAGGATAGCAGCATAAAAGATGCGGAGCAAGAAGCTTTAACACAGAATTAACACAGCTCTCATCTTCATTTAACTCCGGGTAGATATATTTACGGCCAAGGAGAAAGAAAAAATGAAAAAAATTATTTGTTTAACTCTTTTAATCAGTCTTTTAACTTTATCTCTTTTTGCTGCAGGAAGCAGAGAAGACAACAGCATAACCGTTATTTCACGTGAAGACGGATCTGGAACAAGAAGCGCATTCATCGAGCTTGTAGGAGTAGAGGAGAAGGTCGACGGAGTCAAGACCGACCTCACAACAGAGGAAGCCGAGATTGCCAATTCCACAAGCGTTGTCATCACGACGGTTGCAGGTAACAAAAATGCAATCGGATACATATCGCTCGGATCACTTTCAGAGAGTGTGAAGGCTCTCTCGATAGACGGTGTCTATCCGACAGTAGAATCTGTCAAGAGCGGGGAGTACAAGCTCTGCAGACCGTTCAATATTGCATATAAGAATCTCAGTGCAGTGGCGGAAGATTTCATCAACTATGTAATGAGTAAAGACGGCCAGGATGTAATCGAGAAGAAGGGGTATATAAGAGTATCGGACGACGGGAAGGGCTACTCTTCGAAGGGCCTCGAGGGAACACTCACCATTTCCGGTTCTTCTTCGGTATATCCTGTAATGGAGGTACTTGTTGAGAACTACTCATCTCTCAATTCGAAGGTAAAGGTCACATTGATGCAGTCCGATTCGACAACAGGTGTCAATGATGCGATAAACGGTACTTCCGATATCGCTATGGCATCAAGAGAGCTCAAGAGCTCGGAACTCGAGAAGGGCCTGACTCCTCTTACTATCGCAATGGACGGCATCGTTGTAATCGTCAACAAAGATAACAGCGTAAGCGCAATGACAACGGACACTGTTAAGAATATCTACAAAGGTCTTACAAAGAGCTGGGATAATCTCTGATGAAAAAAGAAAAGACAGCTGAAATATTATTTTTTGCGGGGGCACTGTTTTCAGTGCTCGCCGTTCTGTTGATCTGCCTCTTTCTCTTTGTCAACGCTGTTCCGACAATAATGAAGATAGGCGCGGGAAATTTCCTTCTCGGGACGAAGTGGAAGCCTGGTAACGATATATACGGCATACTCCCCATGATTCTCGCCTCCATATATGTGACGGGGCTCTCTATCCTTTTCGGGGTACCACTCGGGATATTGACTGCCGTCTATATGGCATTCTTCTGCAATAAGAAGATATATAAGTTCCTGAGACCATGTGTGGAGCTTCTTGCAGGTATTCCTTCAATCGTCTACGGCTTCTTCGGCCTTATGGTGATTGTCCCCTTCATGCAGCGTCTCTTCGGCGGAAGCGGGAAGAGTATGCTCACAGCGTCTCTTCTTCTTGCCCTGATGATTCTTCCGACAATCATAACGGTGAGTGAAAACTCCCTCAGGGCTGTTGATCCGGCTCTCCTCAACGGGGCACTCTCTCTCGGAGACACAAAGGAGAAGGCCATATTCAGAGTCATAATCCCCGCTGCATCTTCCGGCATTCTCTCCTCAGTCATCCTCGGCATAGGGCGGAGCATAGGAGAGACGATGGCTGTGATTATGATAGCCGGTAATCAGGCTGTGCTCCCGTCATCCATATTCAAGGGGGTGAGAACGATGACTGCGAACATTGTTCTCGAGATGGGATACGCCACGGATCTTCATAGACAGGCTTTGATTGCATCGGGTGCGGTGCTCTTCGTCTTTATCCTCATCATAAACATAAGCTTCTCGGCACTTAAAAGGAGGAAAAACATATGAAACACCTTTCAAGCAGGATATTGAATGTGCTCATTAGAATATCGGCATTCCTTGTCGCCCTCTTCCTTTTCCTCATCATCGGCTATGTCCTCATTCTCGGAATACCCCAATTGAAGTGGAGCCTGTTCGAGTGGAAATACACAAGCGAGAATGTCTCGATGCTTCCCGCAATCATAAATACTCTCTTTGTCATGGTTGTAACACTTATCGTTGCGCTTCCCCTCTCGATATCATCTGCGATATATCTTGTGGAGTATGCAAAGGACGGTAAGATCGTCTCTCTCATAAGGCTTACAGCCGAGACACTCAGCGGCATACCTTCCATAGTATACGGCCTCTTCGGCTACATATTCTTTTCGAGTTTTCTCTCCCTCGGGTATTCGATTCTCTCCGGGTCGTTGACACTTGCCATTATGATTCTCCCGATTGTCATGAGAACGACAGAGGAGGCCCTGAAGGAGGTTCCCCTCTCGATGAGAGAGGCATCCTACGCTCTCGGGGCGGGAAAGCTCAGGACGATTTTCACCGTCGTAATCCCTTCCGCTCTTCCTTCAATACTCTCCGGTGTAATCCTTGCGGTGGGACGAATAGCTGGAGAGACAGCGGCTTTGATATATACGGCGGGAAGTGCGGCAAATGTTGCTTCCTCGCTTCTTTCAAGCGGGAGGACACTCTCCGTTCATATGTACGCTCTCATGAGCGAAGGGCTCAAAATGGATGAAGCAAGGGCGACTGCAGCCGTCTTGTTGATTCTTGTACTTTTAATAAATCTATCGAGCAGATTCATTCTGCCGAAGAAAGGAGACAAAGATGAATGATATCTTCTCAATAGAGGATTTACATCTCTTTTATGGTAATACAGAGGCCCTCAAGGGCATAAATATGACGATCCCCGAAAAGAGCATAGTCTCTCTCATAGGACCGTCGGGGTGCGGTAAGTCGACATTCCTCAGGTGTCTCAACAGAATGAACGATCTCATTCCGTCCGTCCGTGTCGAGGGAACCATCCTCTACAAAGGTGAGAATATATACGATAAGAGCATCGATGTGCCGATGCTGAGAAAGGAAGTCGGGATGGTCTTCCAGAAACCCAATCCCTTCCCGTTCTCGATATATGACAATATTGCATACGGCCCGAGAACCCACGGAATAAGAAACAAGGTGAAGCTTGACGAGATTGTCGAGTCGTCCCTTATCGGGGCGGGGCTCTTCGATGAAGTCAAGGACAGACTCAATAAGAGTGCAATGGGACTCAGCGGCGGTCAGCAGCAGAGACTCTGCATAGCGCGGTCAATCGCAGTCAATCCGACTGTTCTTTTGATGGATGAGCCGACTTCGGCGCTTGATCCCATTTCGACGCAGCGTATCGAGGACCTCGCACTCTCTCTCAAGGAGCGCTTCACGATTGTCATCGTCACACATAATATGCAGCAGGCACTTCGTATCTCGGACAGGACGGCTTTCTTCCTGCTGGGGGATCTTATCGAGTATTCAGATACAACATCTCTCTTCTCGTCTCCGAGAGACAAGAGAACAGAGGACTACATAACAGGGAGGTTCGGTTGATATGAAAAACAGATTTGACGAAGAATTGAATGAGCTTTATTTGAAGATTGTAAATCTTGCAACTCTCACGGAGAGTGCAGTCGAGCTCTTGAGCACGGCTATGAACTCATCTCACAGCGACTATAAGGAGAAGATAGAGGAAAAGACAGCAAGAATAGAGAAACTCTCGAGTGACACAAACTCCGAGTGCCTTAATCTGCTTCTCAGATATCATCCGGTTGCCAGGGATTTGAGAAGGATATCGTCGGCGACGAGGATAATTGCAGACCTTGAACGTATCGGGGACAACGCACTCGATACGGCGGAGGTGATGGAATATATAACGGACAGGGAGATTTTCTCGTCGATTAAGCTCGATAAGATGTGTCAGAGTGTTAAGGAAATGGTCGAGAATGCTGTACAATCATATATAACGAGTGACAGCGGAATGGCGGAAGAGGTTGAGAAGATGGATGATACTGTCGATGCTTACTTCCTTGAGGCCAAGAGAAGTTTGATCGATTTGATAAGAGCCAACTCGTCCTCATCCGATGAAGCTCCCGATTTGATGATGATCGCCAAGTACCTTGAGAGAATGGGAGACCATGCTGCAAGTATTTCAGGGTGGGTCATCTATGAGAGAGGATAGAGATGATAGTTTTGATAGAAGATGATGAATCGATCAGGAAACTTGTAAAATATGCTCTTGAGATGAACGGTTACTCTGTTCTCGCTTTTTCGTCATGGGACGAAGCTGACGGCAGTTTCACATCTCCCGATCTTTTTATCCTCGATATTATGCTCCCCGGGCTCTCGGGACTTGAAATACTCTCGCTTATAAGAAATTCGAGCACTCTCAAATCGACACCCGTGATGTTCCTGACGGCAAAAACGACGGAACTCGATAAGGTAACGGGGCTCGACAGCGGAGCCGATGACTACCTGGGTAAGCCCTTCGGCATACTCGAACTCATAAGCAGAGTCAAGGCTCTTTTGAGGCGGACTGCTAAATCAGAAACACCCGCTGTTCTTTCCGCCTTCGACATTACTCTCAACGAGGGCGAACATAAGGTTTATAAGAACGGTAAGAGCGTTGAGCTTTCACTCAGGGAATATGAGCTTCTGGAATATCTAATGAGAAACAAGGGGCTTGCCGTAAAGAGGGAGAAGCTTCTTGAGGAGGTCTGGGGATATGATTACTACGGAGAGTCGAGGACCGTCGATGTTCATATAAGGCACCTGAGGGAGAAACTCGACGGGAAGGGTGAGATTATAGAGACTGTGAAGGGCGTAGGTTACAGAATAAAGAGAGAGGACGAAAAAGAATGAGGCGTACTATTTTCATTTCATTACTTACTGTATCGCTTGTGACTCTTCTTCTTGTGCTTCCGCTCTCTCTTCTTCTTTACTACAACACATATGAAGAGAGGATAAAGGAGGACCTTACTGTCGAACTCGGCTATGTAAGTTCACTCTATGAGCGCGGTGTGAGGGATGATGCTCTCTCACAGAACGGGCGTAGGGTCACGATAATATCTTCAAACGGCTCTGTCAGCTATGACAGCTCTGCCGATGAGGAGAGTATGGACAACCACCTTGAGAGAGAAGAGGTGAAAGAGGCTCTCGAGAGGGGAATCGGAATGAGCGAGAGAAAAAGTAAGACGCTTTCCGAGAAGAGCATATATTGTGCACTGAGGCTCAATGACGGCAATGTGCTGAGGCTTTCAAGTGAAGCAAAGACTGCTTTTTCCTTCCTCTCAATGATTATTCTTCCTCTGCTTCTTGTAATAGTAATTGCATTCATCATGGTCTTCTTTCTATCGAGAGCTGTCTCGTCACGTATTGTAAAACCAATAAATTCACTCAATCTTGATGAGCCCGATAAGAACGAGACATATGATGAGCTCTCTCCGCTTCTTTTGAAGCTGAAGAAGGAGAAGGATGAGATAGAGAACCAGATAAGAAAGAGCGAGGAGAAGAGAAGAGAGTCCGAACTCATATTCTCATCCCTTGAAGAGGGCCTTGCAATTGTGAACAGCTCGGGTGAACTGCTTTCCTCGAATTCAAGCTTCTTCTCGCTCCTCGGGGAGAAGGCGAAAGAAAACGCCTCCGTCTTCTCATATTTCCAGGTTGGAGAGGGAAAGAGCGCAGTGCTCTCGGCTCTATCGGGAAAGAGAAAGGAAGTTGTTCTTTCCATCTCCGGGAGAATGATAGAAGAAGCTGCATACCCCTCGGAGAAGGGAATAATCATCCTCCTGAGGGACGTGACGGAACGTGTTATGAGGGAGAATATGAGACGGGAGTTTACGGCAAACGTATCGCATGAGCTGAAGACTCCGCTTACGACGATATCGGGGTTTGCCGAGCTTTTGATGAGCGGGAATGTTCCGCCCGATAAGGCAGTGGAGTTCTCCGGCGATATCTACAGAGAGACAAAGCGGCTCTCGACTCTTGTCGACGATATACTCAATCTCTCGTCCCTCGACGAAGGAAGCGAGAAAGAGGAGAGTCTCATCGACCTCAAAAGCGTTGGGGAGAGTGTCATAATGGAGCTCTCTTTGAAGGCAGAAAAGCGTAATGTGAAGATTATCCCGTCTCTTGAGTCAGCATCCGTCAAAGGAAGCGAAAAACTTGTGCATGAGATTATCTACAACCTTGTCGACAATGCCATCAGATACAGTAAGGACAGGGACGCATATGTCCGTATAGCGACAAAGAGAACAGGGAATAGCGTCATCCTCAGCGTTGAAGACAACGGAATCGGAATAGAGGAAGAGCACCAGAAGAGGGTCTTCGAGCGTTTCTACCGTGTTGACAAGGCAAGAAGTAAGGCAAGCGGCGGAACGGGACTCGGACTCAGCATCGTAAAGAATGCCTCTCTCCGGCTCGGAGGCACAATCCATCTTGAATCCACTCCCGGAAAGGGAACGACAATAACAATTATATTCCCGTCAGGTCTTTAATTACAGCTGATGCTGCAATAAGGCCGCATACGGACGGAATGAAGCTGATGGAAGCGGGAGTGCTGCGTCTGGTACTCCCTTCTTCTTCTTCAAAGAGGGGAGTGCGGGGCTCTTCTGTGGAATATACAACCTTGAGGCTCTTTATTCCTCTCTTTCTGCATTCCCGTCTCATTACTCTTGAAAGCGGATCAACCCTCGTCGAGTAGATATCACCGACGGTGAAGAGTGTGGGGTCGAGTTTGTTTCCGGCCCCCATTGACGAGATGATCGGAACCGAACACCTCTCCGCCTCCTCTATGAGGGATAGTTTCCCCGTAACCGTATCTATTGCATCCACAACATAGTCGAATTCTTTGAAATCGAAGAGAGATTTCGTCTCGGGTAGGTAGAAAATATCGTAAGTATTTACAATGCACCCGCTGTTTATGGAGAGTACTCGTCTCTTCATAACCTCGGTCTTCTTTTCGCCTATCGTATCGAGTGTTGCGATTATCTGGCGGTTTATGTTCGACGGCGCGACAACATCTGAGTCCACGAGTGTGAGCTTTCCGACTCCGCTTCGTATAAGGGCTTCCGTGACATAGCCCCCGACACCACCCAGCCCGAAGACTGCGACATGAGAGGACGAAAGCTTTTCTACGGCTTCACGCCCGATTAACATCTCTGTTCTACTTAAATCCATAGCGCGATTATAGAATAAACGTTAGATAGTGTCAGTTGTCTTCTTCATCCTTTAAGGCTACTATTGAGCCATGGGTAAGTATTTCAAGGATGAAACATTGAGTTCTCTCTCGTCCCTCACGGGGCTATGCAGGGCTCTCGAAACAGAGAGTGATCCTCCGCTTGATGTAAAGGAACTCCTTTTTGAAGCAGTCAGGGAGATAAATGAAGACAAGGCGGATGCTTCTTTGAAAGAGAGCCTAAGGAAAGCGAAGAAGAGAGTTGTGCCCTCCTGCTTTGTATGCGCCTCCCCCTGCGGACACAACGACGACTACCCGATGGAGAAAATTGGAGACCTCGATAGTGAAGAGACAAAGGAGATCTTTTCTCTTCTTGATAAGATTCCAGAAGAGGATAAAAAGTACGCCCTCATAGTAAAGAGTGTGATCTACCTGTCGTCATCCTTCGGAGAGGAGTATATGTCTTCTCTAATGGTTGAGCTCAACGCTCTTATCCCATCTCTTTAATTCTTTTATGTAGCATATGAATCCGGCTGCTCCCGCCACCGTCTCCGAGAGCGGAAATGCCGCCCATGTCGCCGTAAGCGATATCTTCGAGAGAAGATAGAAGAAGGGGATAAGGCAGAATATCTGCCGTGTGAGAGCAAGAAGTGTACTCTTCTTTGATGCCCCTATGGACTGGAAGAAGACGGGGAATGTAAGTGAGAATACTGCCGATATGAAGCTTGAGCCGATTATTCTGAATGCCGGAACTCCGACTGAGAGCACCTCGTCGTCCCTCGTGAAGACAGAGAGAATCGACCGGGGAATAACGATGAAACAGAACATTCCGATCAGCATGAAGAGAGAAGAGATGAGGAGTGTTATGTTTACACTCTCCTTACACCTTTCGTAGTTCTTTATTGCATAATTGTAGCTGATGATGGGGACGACGCACGTCTGGAGAGCGAGAAGCGGGATAAAGAAGAACGACTGGTATTTGTAATAGAGCCCGAGTACCGTAACAGCTGCATCACTGAAGGAAGCAAGAATAAGATTGAGTATGATTATGTAAACACTCATCGTCGACTGCGAGAGCATCGAGGGGTATGCAGCCTTGAGAATCTTTCCCGAGAGGAGCTTGATTTCGTTGAAGATGAAAGGCGGGACGCTGAAGCCTCCCGGCGCTACGATCAGAGCCGCCACACACTGTCCCATAACCGTTGCGATTGCCGCGCCCTTGACGCCGAGCTCGGGAAATGGTCCGATGCCGTAAATGAAGAGGGGATCGAATATGATGTTTGTGAGGGCACCGCTGACCTGTGCAATCATGGGCCTTGTCATACTTCCCGTCGACTGGAGAATCTTTGTCCAGTTACTTTCGAGAAAGAGACCGATGGAGCCGACACACACTATATAGCCGTAGGTGAGGGAAGCCTCAATAACCTCTACTGAATTGGCGGAAAGAGATACATAGAGAGGAAGAAAGATGAGAATGAGGAGGGAATAGACTGCCCATACAAGGAGCTCGAGTATTATTCCCGTTCCTCCCGCTCTCTTTGCTCTTTCATTCTCCTTCAGGGCATACAGCCTCGAGAGATATGTGTTGACGCCGACACCGAGTCCTACAGCAAGCGCCGTGCTCAGCCATTGGAGCGGATATATTACGGAGAGAGCTGTCAGGGCGGATGTCGAGTAAGCACCGACAAAGTAGCTGTCAACTATGTTATACAGGGCCTGGATGAGCTGACTCAGCATCACGGGCGGGGCCATTTTGATTATAAGACGGCTTAGTTTTTCTGTTTCAAAGAGAGAGGTCTGCATATTAACTTTCTTCTATCGGAGAGTATTTTTAACATTAAACTTGAACAAAGTGAAGAGTGACGCAACCACTTACATCTACAAAAAAGGCCCTCCGTGAGGAGAGCCTTGAGACAAGGAGAAAACCTTATTTGTTTTCGTCCTTCTTCTTATTCGACACCTTGTTGAGTACTACAACAACAAGGAATATGACTCCCATTGCCAAAGCCAGGAGTGCCCATGCACGGAAGCCGTATTTGACAGCTTCGCCTACAGATTTAACTGCTGTGTTAGCAACATGTCCGAACATTTTTACCTCCTATCAACCAAACATCGAAAGAATGAGACCGCCTGCAAGAACAGATCCGATCTGACCTGCAACGTTTGCACCGAGAGCGAACGGCAGAAGATGATTCTGCTTGTTTGCTTCCTGGCCGACCTTCTGTACAACTCTGCTGGACATCGGGAATGCAGATATTCCTGCGCCTCCGATGAGCGGGTTAACCTTGTGTCCCTTCGGAAGGAAGATATTGACTATCTTTATAAAGATGACACCGCATGCCGTGTCGAAGATGAATGCAAGAAGACCGAATGCAATGATCATCAGGGTGTTGACTGTCAGAAGTTCCGGTCCCTTCATCATAGGTGCGATTGCAAGACCCAGGAGGAGTGAGATGAGCGGCGAAAGAATATCCTGAGCTGCACGTGAAAGTGAGTCGAGGACGCCGCATTCTCTCAAGAGGTTACCGAACATAAGCATACCGACGAGAGCTGCACTGTCCGGAGCGAGTAATGAACATATGATTGATACTGCGATAGGGAAGATAATCTTTGTTGACTTCGAGATGGCACCTGCACGGTAGCTCATCTTCATCTCTCTCTCCGCCTTGGTTGTTGTAGCCTTGAGAACTGCCGGCTGGATGATAGGTACAAGGGCCATGTAGCAGTAAGCGACAATGAGGATAGGAGCTATGAACTGGCTCCCGAGTCTCTGTGAGACGAGAATAGCCGTCGGACCGTCTGCCGCACCGATGATACCGATCGAAGCTGCATCGTTGAGCGGGAAAAAGAAGGAAGCGAGCATCATCGAAAGGAAGATGCCTCCCTGTCCTGCCGCACCGACAAAGATAAGCCATGGTTTCTGGATAAGCGGTCCGAAATCAATCATTGCTCCAATACCGATGAAGAGGAGTAACGGGAAGACCTCATAGGTCTCGATACCGAAATTGTAGAGCCATGTGAAGATACCGATTTCATCTGCAATGACGGAGCCCGGCATGTTCACAAGAATTGCACCGAAGCCCATCGGGAGAAGGAGCGTAGGCTCCATTTCCTTCTTGATTGCAAGATAGATAAGGACTATTCCCACAAGGATCATGATAATGTTGTAAATCAAATCTGTGTTCATACGCGTGAGTTTATATCATAATCCCCGCTTTGTCAGTCCAAAGAGAGGTTGAAAAGAATGATTTAATATATTTCTGTCGTTTTCCCGCGTTTTAATGATTAAACTTGTATAGAAATAATTGTATTTGTTGATGTTTGACGCCACTCTCTCCCGCCGTCTTTGGTGGGGTATCCTAGTTGCCGTCTATGACATAAATATCCTCCGCCTGTCGGGCAGAGGATGTTTAAAGAATTACAGTCAGCTGTATCTTTCTATTCTATCTGGGCAAGCTTTATCGTGTTTATTGTTCCCTTTGCACCGTCTGCGGGGCCTCCGCATAGAACAACGGTGTCTCCCTTCTGGAGATTGAGTGCCTCTTTAGCCTTGAGTAGTGCATAGTGGTACATTACGTCCGACGATGAGTATTTGTCGCTGAGAACAGGGATGACGCCCCAGCTGAGGTTTACAAGTCTCCATGCCATCTCGTCTGTTGTCATACCGATGATCGGGACGGGACACCTGAAGCGGGAGACAAGCCTTACCGACATACCGCTCTTCGAGCATACTACGATTGCTTTGGCCGAAGTGTCGATCGCGAGGTCGCATGTTGCGTGTGAGATTGCATCCGATGAGTTATGGATGGTGTACTCCGTCGTGCGGAATCTCTTTTCGTAGTTGATGTCGCCTTCGGTGCTCTCGCATATCGACGCCATGGCCTCGACTGCCTCCACCGGGTGCTTACCCGCAGCGGACTCTCCGCTGAGCATGACGGCGCTTGTTCCGTCGTATACCGCATTCGCTACATCCGATATCTCGGCTCTCGTAGGTCTCGGGTTGACGATCATGCTCTCGAGCATTTCCGTTGCCGTGATGACTCTCTTACCCAATATCCTGCAGCGTGATATTAAATACTTCTGTATTGCCGGAAGCGACACAAACGGCACTTCGACACCGAGGTCACCACGTGCAACCATTACGCCGTCGACGTGTCTGCATATGCTGTCTATGTTGTCTATTCCCGCCTGGTTTTCTATCTTTGCAATGAGTTCGACTCTCTCTCCTCCGTTCTCGTTGACGAATGCTCTCACGCTCTTCACATCATCCTGGTTCGATACGAACGAGAGTGCTATGTAATCAATGCCGTTCTCGAGTCCGAAGAGTATGTCGCTCTTGTCGGCATCGGAGAGGTAGACTGCTCTTGTGACGTGTCCGGGGAAGTTCATCGACTTTCTGTCCGAGATGACACCGCCGTCGATGACGGTACATACCGCCTCTTTCTCGTTCTTCTCGTCGATACGGAATGACAAGAGACCGTTGTTGACGAGTATTATCTGCCCTATATCGAGTTCATTGATGAGATTCTTGTAGCTGACAGAGCATCGTGTGCTGTCGCCCTCTATGTCGTCAATGGTGAATGTGAACTTGTCGCCGCTCTTCAATTCGGCTTTATGATCCTTGAAAGTTCCGACTCTGTATTCCGGTCCCTTCGTGTCGAGCATGATGGCGATGGGGAGATTCAATTTCTCTCTGACCTTCTTTATAAGGTTGATCTTGTTAAGGTGTTCCTCGTGTGTTCCGTGCGAGAAGTTGAGCCTGGCAACATCCATTCCGGCTTTTGCCATTCTTTCGAGGGTCTCTTCGTTTTCACTGCTTGGTCCGATTGTACATATTATCTTTGTCTTTCTCATATCTTGATTCTATTAGTTATTTCCCTTTTACGCAAAGAGTGCGAGTAAAGATTATGTAAAACCTCACATTTAATTTTCTTTCGGCCGGGACTCTTAACGAGGAGGGGAAATATGATTATATTCGATAACGGAGTGAAAAAATGAAAAACAAAGCTAAGACACCTATAACGCTTCTATGCGGTTATCTCGGTGCAGGTAAGACAACCCTCCTCAATAACGTATTGAGAAACCAGGAGGGATATAAGGTTGCAGTAATCGTCAACGATATCGGGGAGATCAACGTTGATGCCTCTCTCATCGCAAAGGGTGCGAACATCACGGACACACAGGATATAGTACCGCTTACAAACGGATGCATATGCTGTACGCTCAAGGGCCAGATGGCAAAGAACATCGAGAAGATCATCGCTTCCGGGAAGTATGATTACATCATGATCGAAGCAAGCGGTGTATGTGAGCCCATGCCCATTGCACAGCAGCTCATGTCGATCAAGAACGGCGTTCTCGACAACATTGTCGGAGTTGTCGACGCAATGCGCCTTGTCGATGAATTTGCGTCGGGCGAGAAACTTCTCGAGAAGGACAGGATCGGCGAGGAAGATATCGAGAGCCTTCTTGTTCAGCAGATTGAATTCTGTTCGACTCTTGTCATCAACAAGATAGATCTTGTAAGTGAAGAGGACAAAAAGAAGGTCGAGAAGGTTATAGAGGCCCTCCACCCGGGAGTCAAGATCATCGAAACCAGTATGGGTAATGTAGATGTAAAGGATATTCTCTCAACTTCATCATTCGACTTCGACCGTGTATTCGAGGAAGCGGGATGGTGCAGAGCCCTCGAGAACGAAGAGGGAGGACTGGGCGACGACGAGGACGAAGGTAATCCCGATAACCACCATGAGGAAGAGGAACATCATCACCACCACCATCATGATGACCACGATGACGATGACGATGACCACGACCATCACCATGAGGACGAGCACGACCATCACCATGAGGACGAGCACGAACACCACCATCACCACGAGCACAGACACGAGGGCGAGAGTGAAGATGAGTACGGCATAGGAACATTCATCTACTACAGACGAAAGCCTTTCAACAGGGAGAAGCTCAGAGAGTATGTAAAGACATGGCCGAGAAACATCATCAGAAGCAAGGGAACGATATGGTTCGGCGACGAGGATGACATGGCTTATGTTCTCGAGACGACGGGACGTCAGCTCATGTGCTCCGCTTACGGTAAGTGGGTTGCATCGGCTCCGACCGATATAAGAAAGAAGCTCCTCGAGGAGAATCCGCAGATTCTCCAGGACTGGGATCCATATGTCGGAGACAGAATGATAAGATTATGTATCATAGGAAAGAATCTCGATAAGAAGAAGATAGCCGGCGAGCTTGATACTCTTCTCGAAGACTGATAACAGGGCCTCCATAACGGGGGCTCTTTCATTTGTCCCGAAATATCTTTGATTCTGTCCCCGAAAACCTCTGAATATATCTAACTTGTATATCTTTCTTACATTACCATATGTATATGGAAGATACGAGAAAAGGCTGGGTAAGACTTCTTGTCGAGGACCTTGTCGACAGAATAAGAATTACCGATAAAAGGGAGATCCTTGTCGATGAATTGACAGAGGGCATGCTCGAAGGAATTGATGAAGCTAAAAAGACGGTGAGAGATGACGAAGAGAGAAAGATGAGAGTGAAATTGAAGGCCATAGGACTCCCGGACGATGAAATTGACGCTCTCTTCGATAAGGGATAAAGTCTCTTTCATGAAAAGAGAGCTGGAAGAGTATAGAGTAATCGAGAACACGATAGAGCGTGAATACCGCTCCCGTCTCTGGGCACCGTTCATAGACTCTCTCAAAACTTATTCACTGCTCTCTCCGGGCGACAGAGTGGCTGTATGCATATCGGGCGGGAAGGATTCGATGCTCCTGGCTCTTCTCATGAGAATGCTCAGGCGCAATTCCGATTTTCCCTTCTCCCTCGATTACATTGTAATGGACCCGGGATACAGAGAGGATACTCTTTTCTCGATACATAGGAATTTGAAAAGACTCAACATAGATGCAGAAATTATAAAGACAGATATCTTCTCCGTTGTCGACAAGGCCGATAAGTACCCGTGTTACCTCTGTGCGCGTATGAGGAGAGGGTGGCTTTATAAGATAGCAAAGGAGAGGGGATGCAACAAAATAGCTCTCGGCCACCACAGAGATGATGTGATCGAAACCCTCCTTATGGGGATGTTCTATTCATCCGAGCTCCAGACAATGCCTCCCAAGCTCAGGAGTCAGAACTACGAGGGCATGGAGCTTATAAGACCGCTCTACCGTGTAAGGGAGGATGACATAAAGGCGTGGTGTGTCTCAAACGGCCTCGAGTTCATACAATGTGCATGCTCCGTCACCGAACGTAACAGCCTTGACGGAAAGGGAAGTAAGCGCGAAGAGGTGAAGAGGCTTATAAAGAGACTTGATGAAGAGAACAGAGGAATCTCGTCTTCCATCTTCAACAGCATCCACAATGTCTCTCTTTCAACATTCCCGGCATACAGAAAAGACGGAGAGAAGGTAAGTTTCCTTGACGAATATTGATCAAATGTGTCTTTCTTTCCTGTATTCCTTAGGAGATGAGTTATAGAAGCGCCTGAAGAGCATCGAATAGTAGCTCGGGTCGTCAAAGCCCGAAAGAAGTGCGACACCGCTTATGCTCATACCCCGCTCCTCGATAAGGAGATCCGCGCTCTTCATTAGCCTGTATTTCATAAGGTATTGCATCGGGCTTTCTCCGATGGTGCGCTTGAAGCATCTGAGAGCTTCTCTTCCACTCAGGAGAGCCGATGATGCTATATCCGTTAAGGATATCGGGTCCCTGTACGATTTCTCTATGTAGTTCAGCATCTTTTCGATGCGTTCCCTGTCCCGCTTGTTTTCACTCTTCGTCGTTCCGAGTTTATCCTTCTCCTTTCTGTAGAGGGAGAGAATGAGCTTCGAGAGACTCTCTCTTACCACGAACTCATATTCGCCGCTCTCCTCTTCCGCTGCTTTGTAGGCACTATTGAAGAGATCCCCGTCCTCTTTCTTTGATGAGACCTCGAGCGGGAATGGTGATGTGATAATAGGAAGGATATATCTTTTGTAGAAGGCGGAGTTCTTGTCTCCGGCAATTAAAAGGGATGAGAAAACAAGAGACTGGAGTATGTAAAAAGGGTTTCCTATAAGATAGTGGAGCGTGTTGGCGTTGATTACGGCGGTGTCACCCTTGTTGAGTACGACTTCCTTTCCCGGAACCTGCACTACGGCGCTTCCTTCCTTTATGTAGAGGATCTCGAACTCTTCATGCCAGTGCCAGGGAACTATGTCGGGAGGGGTGTTTCCGCGCTCTGAGTAGTAGAGGGCGAGAGGGAACTCCTCGCTTCCGTGTGCCTGTAGCTCCCGCTTGTCTTTGTCCGTTTTAATCGTGCACCTGTCCGAATTCATCTTTTTGTCGCTTTTCTTATAGATTATGGCGATATTATCTTTGAGTAAAGATTATTCCGGCTGTATTCTCGGGGTATGTTCATGTTGTTATTGTCTATCATATATCTATCGTTTATAAGCCTCGGGCTTCCCGATGCACTTCTGGGCTCTGCATGGCCGACCATGTATCCCGTTCTCAATGTTCCTGTATCATATATGGGAATCATCTCGTTCATAATCGCCTTCTGCACGATAATATCGAGTCTCGAAAGCGACAGACTCACAAGGCGCTTCGGTGCGGGGCTTGTAACGGCAGTCAGTGTCGCCATGACTGCTCTTGCCATCTTCGGCTTCTCGATAAGCTCTTCATTCATCTCGCTCTGTCTCTGGGCGCTCCCATACGGACTCGGGGCGGGGAGTGTCGACGCTGCTCTCAATAACTATGTTGCTCTCCACTACAAGAGCAAGCACATGAGCTGGCTTCATTCGATGTGGGGGATAGGTGCATCCCTCGGACCGTATATCATGGGAAGCGTGCTCACGGGCGGCGGAACATGGAACAGTGGCTACAGAGTAATCTCGATAATCCAGGTCGTTCTGACCTTCATTCTCTTCATGAGTCTTCCTCTATGGAAGAAGGAAGGAGGAGATGAAGGAGAGGGAGAAAAGACGAAGAGTAAGACGATAAGGGAAATTCTTCGTATCAAGGGAGTAAAGAAGATTCTTGTCGCGTTTTTCTGCTATTGCGCACTCGAGCAGACGACAGGGCTCTGGGCAAGCAGCTACCTCTCCATATATAAGGGAATGGACCCCTCCGAGGCTGCCTCCTTTGCAAGCATGTTCTATATAGGAATAACTGTCGGTAGGCTTCTCTCGGGATTTTTGACTCTCTCTCTTGATGACGACAGGATGGTGAGAGTGGGCGTTGTCCTTGTTGCAGCGGGTGTCTTGATCCTCGTTTTCGCCTCCGGTGCCTATTTCTCACTTGCCGGTTTTGTAATGATAGGACTCGGATGCGCTCCTATCTATCCCTCTCTTCTGCATTCGACCCCCACTCATTTCGGCTCCGATAACTCCCAGGCTGTCATAGGGCTCGAGATGGCAACAGCCTACATAGGTTCATCCTTCATGCCTCCCATCTTCGGCTTTGTTGCAGAGAGGACTACTCTCTATCTACTTCCTTTCTATCTATCGGCACTTCTTATTCTCCTCTTTACCATGCATACAAAGGCTCTCAAGAAGGTGAAAAAGCAGCTCGTCTGATTTCCATGATGATTGAAGGGTAACAACGCCCACGACTTCCAGCTGATTCTGGGAGTGAGTTATAAGCCCTTCTGATTAAATGAATGCCTTCCACTATCCGGGAGGCATTCATATTCTAGGTAAAACTCAATAGAGAAGCTATAAAATTACTTATTCCACAAAAAATTAGTTTTTCTCTTATTTTACAACACAAGGG
>CAVHKW010000082.1:0-3060 GCA_963636745.1 uncultured Oscillospiraceae bacterium
CAAACCAATAAGCATAGCCGTTATCGATCGAGGAGCTCGACCAATAGACACCCTCCGTAAGGTCACCGATTCCATTGCAATAGAGGTTCCTGTAGATAAGGTCAAGTTCACCTATGCTCGGGATGAACCAATCGGAGTAACCCAGAGAAGAGTAATCCTTCGTAGTTCTGGCTATCACACTGTCTTTTATATTCCTTGTGTTCGTTCTGCCGTCGCCGACCGCCGTCCCCGTCGCTGCCTTTCCCGAGCTCTTCTCCCAGCCCCACTTGACCTTATCGGGAAAATCGAAAGCGGAAACCTCGAGGAATCTCCAGCCGTCGCTCCGGCTTCCCTTATCGAAGAAGACTATTCCGCCTTCTCCTCCCGCATATCCCAGAAGTTTGACAACAGGCGCTATCTCCTCATCGCTCCTGAGTCCTTTTATATGCCGGGACTTGTTCCAGAGCGAGAAGATTCCGATCTGATCCTTATTGAGAGAGAGAACTGTCTCGTTCGCTTTTCCGAGAAGAAGATACCTCTCGTTATCACCATCATTCCACTCTTTCGTGTATCCATCGGCAATCACATTAATGCTGTTGAGATTCTTACGGCTCTTCGAGATAGTCTTCTCGTCCCCGTCAAGGTAGAATTTAAGATAGACATTCTCCCTGTCGATATAATAAGCGTACCTGAGAGAGAGTTTGTCATCCTTCTCTATGCTCTCGTCCTTTCTTATCTCAACGGCGGTAACATCATATTCTTCATCCAGGTAGGTTATGCTCTTTATGTCCTCGAAAGCAGAGAGAGTGTCGCTGTTGAGCCTCATGCCGCAGCCTTTGGTGCAGAGCGCCGAGTAATAGCCCTTCCTGTAATTTAAGTTGCTGTCAAAAGAATGGTTCTGCTCGTCGTAGCTTTCGTATCCAATGCCGCACACAGCACAGTAGACTGTCGTTCTTTCGACGCACGAGGAAATCGTCTCCGTCTTCCTCTTTCCTTCCCTGTGGGCGCTTTTCTCGATATCGACAGTCTCTTCAAAAGAGCAGTCCTGACACTTCCTCGAGCCCTTTCCGTAAGAGGTACATGTCGGTTCCTTTATGACAACCACGGACGAGAAGTTATGAGGAAGAACAGAGAGTGTCTTCTCCTCTACAATTTCTCCGCACCGCGAGCAGTAATCCACTTCACTACCCTCTTTCGTACAAGTCGGAGCGAGGGTTACCTTCTCAACTATCGAGTGTCCCAGTGCCGGAACCCTCTCTTCGTAATAATCGGAACACCGCTGGCAGTAATAGGTATAAAAGCCATCCCCTGTGCATGTTTCCTTTTTGATCTCTGTTACATCATATATGTGTCCGAGTGCCTCACCCCTGGTCTTCCCGCAGACTGAGCATGTTTTCGGCGTGGAACATGTTGCCGCCACCCATTTATGATGACAGCAGAAGAAGAGATAATAGAGGAGAAGTATTAAAAGGACAGAAAATACTACGAGAAAAATAATAAACCTTTTCCTCGTCTCCTTGATAAGCCTAGATCGTTCACCCTGAGAATTTTTAATAACCGCATCTCTTAATACGACTATTTGCTCACCTTTTTTCTTTTTCAAAAAATATCCCTTCTTATCTTTTCAATTAACTTCTATTTGTTAAAAGAGAAATCTATATAAAAGGTATCTGCTTTTTATATTTCCCCCTACAAAAGCTGCTTTTATAATAAGCCGACCTCATCTTCTTCTCAACACCTAATTCACAACAATCACCGGCTTTTACACCGGTGATCAGGTTGTTCAAGAATCCCTCTATTGATACTTGAACGTGCAGTAGAGACTCGTCTCTCCTCCGTAGGACTTGTATACATTTACCTCGCTCTCGGAGAAGTCTGCCGTGAAGGAATAGTTGTTTCTTCCTATCACGATGTAGATCTTGTCCAAATGTGTTCTCAAAGACCCTTTGTCCTTCTCGTCGTAGACAAGCCTCACTCTTGTCGGATCCTCCTCGATTGATACATCGAGTCCCTCGACTTCCTCCTTTGTACTCTTTGTCCACTCTCTCGTATCCGTCTCCGTTTTCAAAGACGGTGTGGGGATCCTGCATCCCGAGACAAAGAGAAGAGAAAGAAGGATGAATGCCAGAACAAAGACCGCCTCCATTATGAAGTGCCAGCCCTGTGCCCTCTCGAGCGCCCTCGTCCTTTCTTCCAGTCTCACATCGTTTTCATTCCGGTCAGCCATAAGCCACCTCCTTTTCGTTTATGGGGAAATCGTAAAGGAGAGAAGAAGAGGACATAAGGTGTACAATTTCACTCTGTTGAGTAGAAAACTATCTTCTCTTCTCCCCCGAGGAGTGTCAGCGCCCTGTTTTTCTCCCTTAAGCCCGAGGAGGGATAGAGGGTAAAGAGCGTTGAGGATATAAAGCCTTTGATCATCCCGTCCTTGTAGCCGAAGTAGAGAGTGTGGGATTTCTCAGTCTCGTATAGGATGAGGATGAGAGTGTTTCCGCTCTTCTTCGTTAATGCACTCTCTATCCTGTAGCCCGAGAGATAAGAAGCCGCTGTCTTCCCGTCTTCCGGGGATATTCCCCACTCTCTTCCGTCGAGCTTCGATAATAAAAGCTCGTACTCCTCCTCACTCACGCTCTCGGGAGTAACAGCATCAAGAAGCGTGTAGACAAAGAGAAATAGGAGGGCAGAGAGAGAAAGGGCAAGCGTAACGGCAAGAAGAGCCTTCCCTTTCTCGGAGAGTTTTCCAATTTCCTTCTTAAGTGTTGTTGTGTTTTCTTTTTTCTTTAAAGCCATAAGAAAAGAATACTCAAAGAGAAAAGGATGGGGAGGTGTACAATTTTCCTCCTCCCCTGATAATTACCGTTTACACAAACAAATAGTTGCGCAACAATTAAAGATAGGTTTCCCCGGGGAATATCAGGAACGACGAAAAACGGAAAAATTGCATTTAGAAAGTGCAACTTCATTTGTACTGCCTTCCCGGCAAAGGAACAACCCATGCTTCTATGCATCAATGATTACATGAACGGAATAAAGAGACGAAAGGAAGAGCTGTCCAGGGACAGGAAGTTTCTTGAAAGCGGA
>CAVHKW010000083.1:0-8684 GCA_963636745.1 uncultured Oscillospiraceae bacterium
TTGTAACTTAATGGGTTACAGGCTTTTTTCTTGGCTCCTAGCTTCGAAAGTCAGGTTTAAGAGTGAGATAAAGCAAATAAAAGTTCTAGAGCGGGACCTCTTTCCATCCTTTTCTTGTAAGGATGGTCTGTTTTTCGTAACCTGCCTCTCTCAAGAGTTTCAAAGCTGTGTCGTAGCCGTAGGAGAGCGTCTCTGTCGAGTGTGAGTCGCTGTTGATTATTATTCTTGCACCTTTGTCTTTCATGTGCTCGAGCAGAAAGAGAGCGGGGTAGGGTTTTGTTCTCCAGCCGCGGCTCATAGCACCCGTGTTGACTTCGATAATCTTTCCTGTTTTGATGATCTTGTCGAGGTATTTGACGGCAAGTTCTCTATATGCCGGGTCGTCTTCATCAATAAGTTTTTTCTTCTCGTTGAATTTCGTATAGAGGTCATAGTGGCCGACTATGTCGAACGGGGACTCTTCTGCAAACTCAGTGAGTTCTTTCAGATAGTTCTCTATAAGAGCGAGTGTATTGTTTTCAAATGCTTCGAGGGCGCTCTTCCATTCTTCGACGGTGTTATCGACAGAGTAGAACTTTCCATCCTTTCTATAGAGGTGTACCGATCCTATCGTGTAGTCGAGCCGGCTCTCGATTTCGGGTCTTTTCTCTCCGTTTACCCTGCTCTCGAGCTCAAGACCTGAAAATACATCTATTCTGTCTCTGTACTCTTCCTTGAGGGAGAGAAGAGTAGAATAGTAATCTTCAATTTTCTCCTTCTTTATGCCGCATACATCGAATGGGTAGCCTGTATGGGCATGGCTTGAAATTCCGATTGAAGAAAAGCCGAGTTCAATGGCTTTTTCTATCATTTCGCGCGGGGTGTTCTTACCGTCGCAGAATGTGTTATGTGTATGAAGAGATGTGAGATATGACATTTATTAATCCTCTTTTATTTTCACTTTTCTTATTGCTGCTGCTCCGACAATGTCTGCAGGCACCATATTGCCTTCTCACCGTAGTGAGGGGAAAGTGTGTATGCAACTAGTACTCTCGTTCCGGGAGAGAAAACCGTCTGGACTATACTCCACTCCGGTCTTCCTGTTCCCCTGTAGTAACTGTAGAGAAGAAAGAGGCGCCCAATTCCGGCTGATGCGAGTGCATACGGCCCGGGACAGCGTCCGACGATGAGAGTGTCGGCCAGGTTGTATGCCTCATGGAAGAGGTTTCCCATGATTATCGGGAAAGAGAAGACGAGCATACGAGGGATGATCGGACCATCGGTGATGGTGACTGCTTTTATCATGGTCAAATCGTACCAACTCGAATGAAAAGAAAAAAGAGTCTCCTTCTTTTATCATCCGTTCTGCCGTATAATAGCCTTCGGATATGAAGATAAAGACAAAGAAGGGCGATTACCTTACGGTAACGGCAAGGAAAAAGTACAGGAGAAAGAAACCCCTGAGGACGATAAAACCACTCAGATGGCTTATGAAGACATTCGCCGGGGCTGATTTGAAGGCAACATCGTTTACATATACAACAAATGGAATGGAGAGAATCAGGGACGATGAGCCTGTTCTCATCTTGATGAACCATTCCTCTTTCATAGATCTCGAGATAGCTGCCGCTGTCTTTTACCCGAGGCCGCTTTCAATAGTATGTGAGGCTGATGGTTTTGTCGGGAAGGAGTGGCTTATGAGGCACATAGGATGCATCCCGACACATAAGTTCAATAACGATCTCCCGCTTGTGAGAGATCTCCTCTACTGTGTACGTACGCTCAAAACATCTATTTTGATGTATCCCGAGGCATCATACTCATTCGACGGCACAAGTCCGACCCCCTTACCGGAGAGCCTGGGGAAACTCATCAAACTCCTGAAAGTCCCTGTTGTCATTGTCTCTACAAAGGGCGCATTCCACCGTGACCCGCTCTATAACAAGTTGAAGAAGCGTGACGTCAAGGTTTCAGCTGTCTGTTCTCTGGTTCTCGAGAGGGATGATATAGAGAAGAAGACAAGTGACGAGATAAACCAGCTTCTCAAACCCCACTTTACATTCGATCACTTCAAGTGGCAGAAGGATGAGGGCGTCGTAATTGATGAGGGCTTCCGCGCAGAGGGTCTGGAGAGTGTACTCTATAAGTGTCCTGTATGTTTCAAAGAAGGAAAGATGAAGAGCAGCGGGGAGGATATAGAGTGCAGCGCATGCGGAGAGAAGTGGCACATGAATGAAGACGGAAGTCTCAACGGCCCCGTCTTTTCTCATATCCCGGATTGGTTCAAATGGGAGAGGGAGGAGACGGAGAAGGAGATAGAAAGAGGGGAATATAAACTCGAAGTTCCGGTGAAAATCCTTCTTCAGGTCGATATGTCGAGTATTTACGATGTGGGTGAGGGAACGCTTGTACATACTCCTCTCGGCTTTCATCTCACATCTCATGACGGCGCGATAGACTTCAGAACAAGCGCTCTCGACAACTACTCCCTTGCAAGCGACATCTATTGGTACGAGAAGGGCGATATGATCTCGATAGGGGACGACGACAGGATCTTCTATCTCTTTCCGGAAGAAGGATACAACGTCGTGAGCAGGGCCCGCTTTGCACAGGAGAAGATCTACCGTATGGAGAAAGAGAAGCTCAGCGTCCGGTAGGATTACCGCCACTGGTTTAAATATTCTCTTTTGTTTATAATCCCCGGTATGACAACAATCAACCTGAAAGAGGGAAGTTCAATTTCCCAGGCTTTGGAGAGTGCTCCCGGGGGACCGGTGACGATTATCCTCGAGAAGGGCATTTACAAAGAAAGAGTTGTGGTTACAAGAAGCGATGTCACTCTCTTGAGTGAGAGCGGGGCTGTCATTACAAGCTCCGTCAGCCACGGCGATGTAATAGACGGCAGAAGAATAAATACGGGAGACAGCGCTACATTCACGGTAGCAGCACCCAACTTCTCGTCATACGGCGTCACATATGAGAACTCGTTTGACTGGATAAGCGCAGTCAGATGGAATGAAGAGAATGAGGGGGAGAAAAAGAAGGACCTCCAGGCAGTTGCACTACGTCTCGACTTCGGGGCAACCAACTCCTCTTTCCGTTCATGCTCCTTTCTCTCCTGGCAGGATACGCTCTACGTGGATTATGGTGTTTCATCCTTTGAAGACTGTACAATCGAAGGTGCCGTCGACTTCATCTTCGGCGCGGGAACGGCTCTATTTCAGGGGTGCGATATAATATCGAGGGCACGCGGCTTTGTGACGGCTCCATCCACATACCGGGATGAGGACATCGGGTTCGTCTTCCACGACTGCAGCCTGAAAAGGGATGAGTTTGTCGGTGACGATACTGTCTATCTTGCGCGTCCGTGGTTCCCGTCAGGCTCGGAGAACCGCTCCGGAATGGTTCTCTTCATCGACTCCTCTCTCGATAAACACATAAAGAGGGAGCTCTGGACAGATATGTCGACACTTAATGCTTCCGGCGAAAAGATCCTTCATAAGGCGAAGGATGCACGCTTCTACATAACAAATGAGGAAGGCGAGAACATAAGTGCAGAGAAGGCGGAAGACATATTGAAAAGTCTTATAGAGAGGCTTTCTAAATAAAGCCGAGGGATCTCATAGGCGCCGTTATCCCGAGAAAAGAGAAAATCTCCTTCTTGAGACTGTAGAAAGTTAAGTTGAAGAGCTCGATAAGATCCTTTGTTGTGTCGTTTCCTTTTACATCACTCGTGTATTCAAGGGCGTTGTTATCGACTGTCTCTGCTGTGAACGAGAATGGTCTCAGCGCCCATAGAGACGCGTCTATTGAGCTTTCCACCACATCCTCTATGTCGTCCGGGAGGGCCGGGAAGAAATCTATTCCCGTCACTTCCTCCACCTCATCAATGGTCACGGCAAAATATTCAAGAGGCTCCGGGGAGTTTTCATTCGGCATTATGAAACCTATTGCCTTTATTACAGGTTCCGTGTAGTCGAGTATGACCTTATAAAAGTATTTGGGAACGGCGACGCGGCTCTCTCCTATCGTCTCATACGGCCCGTCGGTCAACACGGGTCCCGTCACTACATATATCTCTTCGTCTTCATAGGCAATCGATCTCACTGCAGACTCCAGGTCATTCCATAAGCCGGAGTTGAACGAGTGGTTCTGAGGGCACATGTTAGAGAGGTAGAAGGTGTCGTCCATTGCCTCCTCTGACCATTTGAAATCTGCGGCTGGTGCCATATGACCGCGGTCATATCCGCTCTTTTTGTAGTCGGAGAGCTTTGCTGATCCTGTATAAACAGCATCATCCTCCCTGAAGTTATCCTTTCTCGATACCGTGGAAGACTCAAGATTATCGCGTGTCAGCTTGTATGCAACCCAATACGGCACTTCGTATTCCTCACAGTAAGAGAGGGTATACCCCGTATGGGAGACTATGATCTCATCATCCGGACCGATCGGGATTTCGAGCGCATCTATATCGCCCGTCTTTACTATGCCGACCTCGCTTTCTGTCGGTGTTATGTAACACAGTGCGAAGAAGATTACGATGAGAGCGAGGAACAGAAACAGTATCTTCAGCGGTGTTTTTTTACTTCTTTTTGCCATTAATCTTCTCCTTGAGACTCTTGTATCCCAGTCTGCGGGCTTTGACTGTTGCTTTAAAGAGTTTCTTTAAAACATCTTTCTCCTTCTCCGAAAGGCTGCCAAGCCCCTCGAAAAGAAAGAGATTGAATTTCTCCCTTATGACCTCGGGAAGCTTGAAGACATTGTCTTCGTTGACCGAGCTTAATACCTTATATATAACCTCGACGAGGATCTCCCTCTCCTCCCGTGTCGAGAGAGAAAAGAATGAGCGCATTCCCTCCTCGAGGAGCCTGCTCTCGAACGAGAGACCTTTCTCGAGAAGAAAGGAGTTGCCGTCAACACGCCAGTTGAAGGCATCGTGCTGCCAGACCCCGTACGAATCGGCTTTTACGACAAACGGCTTTGATGCGGGGTTGAAGAGAATGCCGAAGAATGATGTTGTCGGGACATAGGAGACTGTTTTCGCCTTGACGCTCTCCCAGCGTTCATTTTTCACTATGCTGTCGGACAGTCCCGGACAGTCGAAAGCGTAGATTTTCTCGATTTTGTTGAAGATATCATCATGTGTCATCAGCGATGAATAGAGAGCAAGTGTTCCGCCTTTGCTGTGACCAGTTACAATAAGTGAATCATAATTTCCACCGTACGTATCGAGAAACTCCTCGGCCTTCTCCTCGGACGGTATCGTATCATTCCACCCCAGATTCAAATCTTCCTTCCACCCTGTTATGGACTCGTCTGTTCCTCTGTAGACGACATAGCCTTTTCTCCTGTCCTCACTTAATATCAGGCCGCCGAACTGTTCCTCTTTTGCATTTTCTTTCGAAAGAGAAGAAGAGAATGCATCGACTTTGAATGAAGCGAAACGTTTTGACGATGTTACAGCTCCCCATAGTTTGTAGCGGTTGGTGTCGAATCCTGTCGTCTCTTCAATCCTCAGCGGACAGAGCAGTGGATAGAGCTCCTTGAGAGTCATCCCGCTTCCGCCTTGAGGGAGGTCTTCAAACCTCTGGTAGATCATTGAGGAGAAGATCAGGGCGTCTATTTCGTTGAACGGGAGCTCTGAAAAAGTCTTGTCTCCCCTGTAAGCCATGCTGCTCAGAATATTAGTTTTCATCTTCTCGTCTCCTCATGAGATGTTCGAAAGTAAAGATAACTAAAAAGAGAGCAACAATCAAAAGAGGAAGGAAAAAAGATGTATCTTTTGTGTCATAAAAGAGAGGGGCGCCGTTGAGTGTTGTCTTTTCTCCTGAAACAACCACAACGGAAAAGAGGTTGTTGGCATAGTGCATCGCCCATGACGGGATATATGAATAAGAATAGGAGGCAAGAAGGGATGAGAGCAGTCCCCATAGAAAATAGACGGAGAGCGTGATGAGGGGGGTATCGGAAGTGAGCACCTCCGTATTTGAAATATGGGGAAGGGTGAAGAAGAGAGCAGAGAAGAGAGCGACGAAGAGAGATTCTTTTTTGTCGAGTTTTCTTTCGCTGGGGGAATATATCACGGCAGGTAATACTCTGAATACAATCTCCTCTGTGAGTGTCTGCGGCAGAAATAGAACAAGGGAGAGAAGAAGGAAGAGGAATTTCAATCCTATGGAATCATCATTGTTGTAAACGATGGCGTCTTTATTAAAAAGAGAGAACAGAGAAAGAACAATAAGCGTCAATAAGGATATTGTTATGAAGCGCTTCCAGCTTCTTTTTCTTCCCATGAGATCCAATATTTTTATATTGAGAAGTCTCTTTGAGGCATAGAGCAGACTGAGGAACATCAGAGTATGAGGAACGAAGGCGAGAATGAATCTTCCCTCCTTCGTTGACGAAAAGAGCGATGTTTTTTCGAGAATAAAAGTTAATGCAGAGCCCGGAAAGAGCCACATTATGAGGGCCAGAAGGAGCGTAAAGATATATTTCAGCCTCATGCTTTCTCTTTCGTCAAAGTTCTTCAACTGCCTTTTTCATCCTCTCGAGTGCATTAATTACTTCTTTTCTGTTCGTTCCGAAATTGAAGCGTACGAATGTCTTGTACTGCTGACCGAACCATCCTCCGTCGTTCATCGCAGTCTTTGCCCTGACGCCGAAGAAGCGTGAGAGCACCCCTCCGCCTTCTCCTCCCGGATATTCCTCCGGGTGTGAGAGTACCTCTTTCTCGACCTTATCATATATACCGCTGCAGTCGAGGAAGGTGACGAAAGATGAGTTTCCTTTAACCTTTTTTATCCCGATGTCGTAAGTGTTGAAGAAGTTCTCTATAGTATCGGAATTCTCCTTCAGATACTCCGTCAGTTCTCTGTTGTATTCATCACACTCCGTATATGCCTTACGGGTCATCTCACCTATGAAATACCCCGGTGTTGTAAGCCAGAGTGCACTCTGTTTTGCCTTCCATTTTTCCATCATCTCCCTGTCGGAAAAGATGAGGAACGCCGAGTGTTCTCCCGCGAGGTTGAATGTCTTTGAGGGGGCCATGAAGGTTATTGTCTCCGCCCCGACTTTCTCATTGGCCTTACCCATCGGGATATGTGTTTTCCCGGGATGAACGAGGTCTGCATGTATCTCATCGGAGAGGACGGGAATATTGTATTTCTTTCCGATTTTGAGAACCCTCACAAGTTCATCTTCTGTAAATACTATTCCCGTCGGGTTATGTGGGGAGCAGAAGAGAATCATTGCAGCATTCTTTGCTTTCTCTTCGAGCTTATCGAGGTCGAGTGAGAAGGTGTAATCTTTGTAGTCGAGTTCAAGTTCGTCCATTATGCGTCCCGAGAGCGAGCAAAGCTCACGAAAAGGCTTATATGTCGGGGACGGAATGACTATTCTGTCGCCTGGCTTTGTAAATACATCGATTGAGAGTGCAATGCCGTGAAGAAGGCCCATTGAGTATGTTATATTCTCCGTCTCTACATTCCAGTTGTGTTTACGTTTGAGCCATGAGGAGAACACGCTCTCATTGCCGTCAAAGACAGGGTAGCCGTAGACGCCGCTTTTACTTATTTCTTCAGCCTTCTCTATGATGCACTCAGGTGCATAGAAGTCCATATCTGCAACCCAGAAGGGCAGTGCATCTTCTGACGAGGCGATCGACGCTATTGATTTTTTATTCCATTTTTCACAATTCGTCCCTTTTCTATCGGGACCGTTATCGAATTTGTTCATGCCTCATAGTAGAACTTTTGTCAGCCTCTGTTCAATGTTGGATTATGACCCTTATAGGCGCATTGTCGTTCTGATAAGATTGCCCGATAATCTATTGGAGAAAAAGAAAAAAACAGTGTAACATGTGTGTATGAAGAGAATAACAGTCAATGTACGCTCATTTGAAGACATAAGAACAAAAGGCAGCTATATCTATGTCGACAAGACTCAATATGTTTACTCTTTAGTGCGTAACGAGCTTGAAAACTATTATTTCATCTCACGCCCGCGCCGCTACGGAAAGAGTCTCATGTGTTCAACTCTTCACTGTCTCTTCGAAGGAAAGCGTGAACTCTTCAAAGGCTTATACATCGACAAGACTGATTATTCATTTGAGAAATATCCGGTACTTCACTTCAACTTTGCAAAGTACAGTACAGATGACTATGAGTCATTCCTGGATGATTTTCAGACAGCTCTTATTTCAGAAACCCAGAGAAACGGAGTAGAAGTCGAGAGAAAAAGGCCATCCTCTATGCTGACATCTTTTTTAAGCCGGATTGACAAAAAGGTTGTAATCATCATCGATGAATACGACACTCCGATTATACATACATATAAGAATATAGAACTTGCAGATAAGATAAGAGATACTCTCAGCACATTCTACAGCGTTATAAAGAACACCGACGAGAAGGTGCGTTTCTTCTTCCTTACCGGAGTTACCAAGTTCTCCAATATGTCCATCTTCAGCCAGATGAATAACCTGACCGATCTTACCTTCGACCCCGGTTATGCTTCTGCATTCGGCTACACGGAAGAAGAGCTCGAGTCAAACTTCTCAGAGTATATTGATGGATATATGAAGAGGGATGACAGAGAGTATGAGACAAGAGAGGGCTTCATAGAAGCAATCAGAGATTACTATGACGGCTACCGTTTCTCATATGAGAACCCGGTTAAAGTATATAACCCAGTCTCTGTCGGAT
>CAVHKW010000084.1:0-49295 GCA_963636745.1 uncultured Oscillospiraceae bacterium
CTGTCGATATTTCCGAGAATGACGGAAAGGTAACTGTTACATTATCCTTTCCATGCCTTGACTACACTCCCGTCGTCTAGGGAGATGATTGAAATGCCGTTGTCATCCCATACGGCGTAACTCGGGGCGCTTCCGTTCTTCGGAATTGTAGTGGACCCCGGGTTCAAGAAGAGAACTCCGTCTCTCTCCTCCAATACGGGTATATGTGTGTGGCCACTCATTACGATATCGGAGTCTTTGTGGTCAAGGTCGTGGTGACCGTGCATTAAAAAGACTTTCTTATTGTTGACTGTCTCTTCTTTCGAATCATCCATAATAGGAAAGGGAAGTACCATCTGGTCGACTTCCGCATCACAGTTACCTCTGACGGCAGTAATACTGTCTTTCATCTCCGAGAGCAATGGGATGACTCCTTTTGGTCTGTAGTACTGGGGAAGATCATTTCTCGGACCATGATATAATAAATCCCCGAGGAGGAAGACTCTGTCGAAGTTTCCTTCCTTCCATATGTCGTAAATCTGCTTTGCTCTGTATTCCGAACCGTGTATATCTGAAGCGATTAGTATTTTCATGGCTTCATTATTCTCATTTTGATTTATTCTGTGAAGTGGTATCCTCCGAGCCCGTGTCACAGCACGCCGGGACAAATTTTATTCATAGGACCATATTCCTCTTGATTTTATACTGGGGGGGGTATCCTAATGTGGCCGGGCTAGATCCCGGAAAGGGGAAAATAATGAAAAGAAATCTTTTTATGGCATTACTATGCCTCCTAGTCGCTCTTGTCATCATCTCATGTGATGAGCCGAAGCATGAACACGCATACGGCACAGAATGGAAGCATGATGAAACAAACCATTGGCTTGAATGTTCATGTGGTGAGAAGTCCAAGGTGGCTGCACACACATATGGTGAATGGAAAGCATCTTCAAAAGAAGGAAAAGTCGAAAGAAAGTGCACAGTCTGTGAGTATGTAGAAACAGCTGACGGAGTTGTCGTTACAACAGCAGAAGGGTTTAAGGCGGCGGTAGCTTCGGAAAATAAGATAAAGCTCGCTGCAGATATAGAGCTTGAGGACTATATCAACATCTCAAAGAGTATTGAGCTCGATGGTAATGGCCATACTCTCACAATGGCATGTAAGTCTCAAGATTATGGTGCATCGGGATTACACATTACAGGTGATGATGTTAAGAGTGTTCTTGTAAAAGATATTACACTTAAGGCTAAGGGCAAGTATCCTAGCCAGACTGCACTTGTCTACATAAATTCCTCGGTAGCTGATGTATCTCTTGAGAATGTTGTGATGGAGTGTAATCCTGATGGTACTTTAACAAATTCAACAGCACCAATAGGTATTCAGAGCATTTATAGAGAAAAGGGAAGCATATCGGTCAAAGGATGTACTATTAAAGGTGCAAAGTACGGCATGTACTTCAACTCTATATCCGACGGAGTCATCGAGGATAATACAATAGATGGAACATTTTATAGTGGCATAATCCTGGCAGGCGATCACGGAAGTGAACGTAAATATGACAGCAAGAATGTTGCAATCAAAAACAATGTCCTCAAGAATGTAGCGTCTGAAAATTATGAAATACTTATGTATAACTGCGGAATATATATCGGCGAGCATACTTCAAATATTACAGTTGAAGGAAATGATGTCACTCTTGCTGCAACTTCCACAAATGGAAAGGCTATTGTCTATTATAAGGACACGACACAGAGTAAAGATGAAGTGTAAGACATCTTGCGAGGTCGCTTCAGACACAGCTCGTAAAAGACGTGCCTGTAGAAGCGACTTGCAATAAGAATTTAAAACAGGTGTGAAATCTAATTCGTTGATTCACTCCACATTAGCCTCATGGACGCATTGTCTATGGGGTTTTTATTTTAAGCCTGGATTGAGACAATAAAAATGGACTCCGTTAAGAGTCCAGATATGGGCGGTAGAGGGTTTGAACCTCTGACTTCCACCACGTCAAGGTGGCACTCTCCCGCTGAGTTAACCGCCCAATCTGCAAGAAGGATAAACCAAAGTGGGGGATAGTGTCTAGTAGTTTCACTTAAGGAAAAAATTAATTAGTCGTCTATTTTTCTCCGTGTATGGTCTGTAGCGCATTTTGAGATCCATCCATGTCTTTTTGTCGACTATGGAAGTGTAGTGGGAGAACGTGTCGAAGCCGCTTTTCCCATGATATCCACCCATGCCGCTCTCTCTGACACCGCCGAAAGGCATATAAGAGGTAGCGAGGTGAATGAGAGTGTCGTTGATGCATCCGCCTCCGAAGAGGGTATGCGTCATTACATAGTCCGCTTCCTTTCTGTCTTCTGTGAAGATATAGAGAGCAAGAGGATGGTCGTTGTTGTTTATGTATTCAATACACTCATCAATTGTATTGTAGCCGATTACCGGGAATATTGGACCGAAGATCTCCTCCTGCATCACAGGATCGCTATATTCCACATTAGTCATCACCGTCGGCTCTATCTTGAGAGTCTCTCTGTTGCAGCTTCCGCCGAGGATCGTCTTGTTCTCGTTAATGAGCTTTACTATCCGGTCGAAGTGTTTTTCATTGATTATCTTTCCCCACCCGGGGTTATCGAGAGGATTTCTCCCGGCCATTTTGTTTATCTCGTCTTTGAGGAGGCTTTCAAACTCCCTCTGTATTGATTTGTCGACAAGAATGTAGTCGGGGGCGACACATGTCTGACCGCAGTTTATGAGCTTACCGAATGCTATACGCCTCGCCGCAAGTGTCAGGTCGGCGGAGCTCGTGACTATTGTGGGACTCTTTCCTCCGAGCTCGAGTGTGATAGGCGTCAGATGCTTTGATGCCTTCTCCATTACGAGTTTCCCGACGCTCTTACTTCCCGTGAAAAAGATGTAGTCAAAGTTTAGATCGAGAAGTGATTCATTCTCCTTCCTTCCTCCCTCGATAACGGCGACAAGGCCCTCGTCGAAGGTCTCGTCTATCATCCTCTTCAGAACGCGTGATGTGTTTATTGAGTAGGCGGAAGGTTTGAGGATGGCAGTATTACCTGCACTAAGTGCATCTGCAAGGGGTTCGAGTGTCAAAAGAACGGGATAGTTCCACGGACTCATTATGAGAGTGTTTCCGTAGGGAAGAGGACGGGTGAAAGAAGATGCAGCAAACTGCGAAAGAGGAGTTTTTACTCTCTTTTTCTTCATCCAGCCTTTGAGATGCTTCTTTACGTATGATATCTCACTAAGTGTTAGTGATATCTCGCACATGTCGCTCTCCGTCTCCGGCTTACCAAGGTCAAGTAAGAGCGCTTTTCTCAGCTCGTCGCTGTATTTCTTTATAGCGTCGTAGAGCTTCTCCAGGGAATCGAGTCTGTTTTCATAGGGAAGTGTCTTCCCGCTTGAAAAGTATTTCTTCTGCTCGTTGAGTATTCTTTCAATTTCCAATTTTCTCTTCCTTTATTCCTTTTTCAGTCCACTTACCGGATTTATAGCGCCATACATAGAGAATGGATCTCACAATCCAGTCAATGTACATACCCCACATGACGCCTCTGAGACCGAAGCCGAATCTGAGACCCAGGACTCTTGCCGAGACGACTCTGAAAAGCCACATTGACGACACAGCCACCACCATTGTGAATGTTACATCCCCCGCACTCTTTAGAGCCTGGGGGAGTGTGAACGACAGTGGCCATATAAGGATCTGGATTATAAGGTTCTCGACGGTAACGATTGTTGCAAGGCTCTCCGTCTCTGCGGAGTAGTTATAGGCTTTGAGAATGACGGGGAGAAGCGAGAGTACCACAACAGAGGTGAGGAAGATGAGAAGGTAGGCAAGACGGATGAAATAACTTGTATACCACCTTGCTTCATCGTAGCGCCCACCGCCGCAGCTCTGACCACCGCATACCATCAACGCCAGTCCCGCTGCACTTCCCGTTATGTTGGCGAATGTTCCCATATTGTCGAGGAAGGCAAAGGAAGCTATGGATGCCGTACCGCATGCCGCTATCGTTGAAATTGTAACGATTTTCCCCAGCTGGAAGATCGAACTCTCGGCTCCCGAGGGGAGTGCTATGGAGAATATCGTCTTTGCCATCGGAAGGTCGAATTCGAATTTGAGAAGTGAATCTATGTAGACTTTGAGCTTATGCGAGTGGATGAGGGTGAGGAATATCGCAGCCATGATCATACGCGAAATGAGCGTACTCAATCCGACTCCGAATGCTCCCATGTCGAATATGAAGAGGCAGATGGCGTTTCCGATTATGTTGACGATGTTGCCGATGGTCGAAACGATGAATGTGCTCTGCGTTTTCCCCTGTGCACGGAATATTGCCGTAAGAGATGATGTGAGCGCCATGAAAGGCATCGAGATGATGATTGGTATCGAGTAGTCGAGGGCAGCCTTGAAGACATCGGCCTCTACGTTGCCGTAAATCAAACTCAACACCTGCTCCTTGAAGATGAAGAAGACTCCTCCGACTACAAGAGAGACAAAGAGTGCAAGATACAAGAGCTCTTTGGAGGCGAACCGGGCTCTCTTTTCGTTTTCCATTCCGATGAGCTGACTCACGATTACACTGCCGCCCGTTCCGAATGCGGAGAAGAGTGCGATGAGAAAATTCTGGATTGTGTTGAAGCAGCTGACGCCGCTGACACTTGCTTCTCCCGCCTGTGCGACCATGATCGTATCTGCTATGCCGACTGTGACGGAGAGGAGGGTCTCCAGAAGAAGTGGATAGTAGATTTTTCTCAAATCTTTTTTAGTAAACAGCATGCCCGGTTTCTCTACTAGTTTCATAGCTCAAAAAATATCCACATTGAAAAACTCTTTCAAGCCTCTTGATTTCTTTTAATATTCTTTTTCATGTGCTATATTATCCTTGAAGCGGAGCTTCTTAATTCATTTTCGCTGGGGACTTTCGTGGGCAGAAAAACCAGTGGTGTTCATTTACTTTTCAATCCTTATGACGATGCCCTCCATACGCCGCATAGAGAGGCGGCGGAATCTGATAATGGAGAATTGTTATGGAGAAGAAAAGAGAAGAAAGCATTCTATGCACATTTATGGAAAACGGCCTTGTTCTGGACACGGAGAAAAGAGACGCATTGTCCTTTCTGGAACTTGTAACGGATGATGATATTTCCCAGTACAGCAGTCGTTACGGTATTGAGAATATCAGCGGAGAACTCTGTTTTGTTCCGGGAACAACGTTCAGCAGAGTCCGGAGAGATATCCTCTTCGGAAGAGAGCTTGGAAATCTTGTCATATCGTCAACCTCCGTGCTTCTTTTCGACATGGAGAGAAAGGTAGTTGAGCTCGATGATGAGTATTACTATCCTCTCGGGCGGAGGACACTCGAGGATATATGGTTCGATTATGACACAAAGTATTCCCCCTCTCTCAAAGTGAGGGTTTCAGCATTATATAATATGGATGAAGAGACATTCTCGGGGCTGTTGGACAATATCGCATATGCGTCGCAGATGGCAGTGGAGGGAAGAAAGATCGTCGACTACATTTTTCCCGATATGGAGAAAACCCCGTCTCCATTTATGCGCTCCGATATGATAGCCTTCACACTTCTCAGTACTGAGAATATGCTTTTATACAGCATGAGGCCTCTCTCTTTCAGAATAATCGATGAACTCGATACTCTTCTCAAGCGCTATGACATAGCGCCCGGGAGGGTGGGATTGATTGACAGGAGAGAGAATTGAATCTATTGTTTTTTCATGAAAGTCTGGGCACACAGAGGGTTTTCCAGCATATACCCTGAAAACACCATGCTGGCATTCGAGAGGGCTCTTGAAAGCGGGGCCTACGGTATTGAAATGGATGTTCATCTCTCGTCGGACGGAAAGCCTGTCGTAATCCACGACGAGAATCTCCTCCGCACATGCGGAATCGACAGGGCTGTGGGGGAGACCACGTTTGATGAGTTGACCCGGACGGTAGCCTCAAAGACGCAGAATGACAGGTTTAATGCAAAGATTCCTTCATTCGAGGAGTTCTGTTCATTTATTAAAGAGAACTCGATAATGGCCAACATCGAGATAAAGACCGGTATTGTCTACTACCCCGGAATAGAGGAGAAGGTGGTGGAACTTGTTGAAAAGTACGGGATAGAAAAGAAGGTTCTCTTCTCGTCTTTCAACTGGTTGAGCGTTGTAAAGTGCAGACACCTTCTTCCCTCCGTTCCGTGCGGTCTTCTTTTCGATAAAACAGCAGATATAAGACACATCGCCTATGAGGCAAAGTCTCTCGGCATCGAATATCTTCACCCCGACTATGAATGCATAGACGACGAAATGGTGGAAGAGTGCAGGGCTCTCTCCGTCGGTATCAACGCATGGACGATCAACGACGAAAGAAAACTTGAGAAACTGAAGCGATGGGATATCGAGGGATGCATAACAAATTCGCCCGATATAGCATTGAAGGCTTTAAATTTCCTTTAAGGTTTCGCCTTCATAGAAGGAGAAGGGGATGATGATGTTTTTCTCCTCGACTTCCTTACCCGTGATTATATCGAGAAGCATTTCGGCTCCCTTCATGCCTTTTGTGTAGCCGTGCTGGTCTATGGTCGTGAGCTTATGATTGATGTAGTTGTCGCGGAAAGCGCCGTCGAAGCCCACAACAGAGACATCCTCGGGAACTCTTATCCCCATGTCATAAAGTTCGCTTATGGCGCCTATCGCCTGGACGTCCGACATCGTGACTATCGCGGAGGGAAGCCCGTCTTTGACTATCCGCCTTGTCGCAGCCTTTCCTCCCTCTAGTGTCGCGTCCTCGGGGTATTGTCTTATGGGCTTTTCGATGCTGTATTCGGAGAGTGCCTTCTTATAACCAATGCTTCTGAAGTTGGCGACACCGGGTGCTACTATATCTGTTGATTCTATATAAGCAGCACCGAGGAGTGTTATTACCGCGATATCCCGGTGTCCTCTCTTCAATACTTCCTTCATCTGTGTGTATGCGGCTCCTGTGTTGTCAATGGAGACACTCCAGCCGACCTCCTCGTCCACGGGGTCAAGGCGTACAAGCGGAAGCTTTCTTCTTTGCAGGGCTTCTCTTACTCCTCCGTCGAAATCGAGACCTATCCCGATGATTCCGTCGACGGTTGCACTTTTAATGGCCTCGGCTATCGATTCATGGAGAGGGGGAATGAGCGTGAATGAGTAATCGTTCTTCTCGCATGTCGTGCCGATTCCCCTTAAAACATCTACAATATGCGGGTTGTCGAGTGATATGTCGAAAGACTGCGGGACGAGAAAACCCAGGGAGAAGTGGCGTCCGAGGGAGAAATTACGGGCCATCGGGTCCGGAATGTAGTCAAGCTCCTTAGCAACTTTCAATATCTTCGAGACGGCATCCTTACTTATTCTGTCGGGATTGTTGAAGGCGAACGAGACTGCCGTCTTCGAGTAGCCGCTCTTTTTTGCTATATCTGCGATTGTTATACGTTTTTCACTCATTTTTCAACCTTGTGAACTAGTTTACATTCATTGTTTTTCCCGGTCAAACTTCATTTTGGTATTTAACGGCCTTTCACTGTACACAGCTCTAGAATCCTTTTTGTCTGATTTTGGACATGCGTTTCAGGAATTTAATTTTGTTCTCTTTTTATTGTTGCCTCTCTTTAACTTTATTTATTATATTTTTCTTATAATTTTATCTTTTAAAGGAGGTAGTCATGGGTTTTGGCAAACAGCTGAAGGAAGTAGCCATGTCAGTTCTGCCGATAGTCGTCATCGCGTCTATTCTCGGCTGGATTTTCGGTATATTCACTCCGTCATTATTTGCCCAATTCTTATTCTCCGCCCTTCTGGTTGTATTCGGACTTACTCTCTTCCTCTTAGGTGTGAATGTAGGCTTCCTTCCGGTGGGTAACCACCTCGGTGCCATGATAACACAGAAGAAGAGTGTTCCGCTTCTGGTATTTTCAGGAATAGGACTTGGTATTCTAATAACGCTTGCAGAGCCTGATGTTAAGGTTCTCTCCGATCAGGTTGCGTCAATGAAGAGCGGACTAAGCTCGTCTCTTCTTGTCTTTATCATCGCTGTGGGCGTCGGACTCTTCATGGCCCTCAGCTATGTGAGAGCTTTAACGCGTTTCTCCCTCAAGATCACCATGGCCATAGGTGTTTTCCTGATGTTCGTGGCGGCTTCATTCTGCTCGGAGTTCTTTGTTTCCGTCGGTTTTGATGCGGGTGGTGCTACGACAGGGCCAATGGCTGTCCCCTTCATAATGGCATTGGGTATGGGAGTTGCATCCGTACACGGACACCATGAGGAGGATTCCTTCGGTTATACGGGAATTGCCTCGATAGGACCTGTTCTTGCGATTCTTGTCTTCGGCGCATTCATGGGAAGCGGCGGCAGCATCGTATCGAGCGAAAGTTCCGAGACGGGGATGCTCGAGCTCTTCGGAGAGGTCGCTCTCTCTGTAACGAAGTCGCTTCTTCCTCTCGTCATCATATGTATTCTTGTCCAGGTATTCTTCATGAAACTTCCCCGCGTAAGGGCGACAAGAATGTACATGGGTATTTTTTACTCGTATGTCGGTATTACGTTATTCCTCTTTGCAGTCGAATCGTCGTTCATGAGCGTCGCGCGTCTTCTCGGCACCACCATGGCAGAGACGAGTCCATCGGTTCTGATCCCGATCGGTCTTCTTCTCGGAGCGTGTGTTGTTCTTGCAGAGCCTGCAATATGGGTTTTGACGGAGCAGGTTGAAGAGGTCAGCGAGGGTAAGATCAAGAGATTCGTTCTTCTCTCCTTCATAGCAATAGGAGTTGCATGTGCAGTCATGCTCAGCATGATAAGAATTATGCACGGCACTTCGATATGGTGGTTCCTCCTACCAGGTTATGGAATAATACTTGCACTTCTGCCGTTTGTGCCTACACTTTTTGTAGGGATAGGTTTTGACTCCGGCGGTGTTGCAACGGGGCCGATGAGTTCGACCTTCCTTCTTCCGTTTGTCTCGGGAGCTGCATCCGTATTGGCTGCAGATCCTGCAAGCATGGCATTCGGAATGATAGGTCTCATTGCCATGATGCCTATTCTGGCAATCGAGATTCTCGGACTTGTATTCTCCAACAAGATAAAGAAAGCGGAGAGTTTGGAGGCGAAAAATGAATAAGGGTAAGATGCTCTTCGGAATTGTGAACAAAGGCGAGGCGATGAAGCTGATGGATAACCTCCGCTCATCGGGCGCACGCGGCGGAACGATTCTCAACGCACAGGGAACGGCACCGTCATCGATTTTGTCAATGCTCGGACTGGGTGACAGCAAGAAGGAGATTCTCATCTCGATGCTCTCGGATGATATCGAGGAAAAATGTATCGAGCATCTCGGCCGGTCAAAGTGTAAGGGAGTTGTTGCACTCCTGGGAGAAAAAGAGGAGAAGGATATGGAAAATAAAGATTTATTGATGATTCAGGTTGTATGCGAGAACGGCTATGCCGATGATATTATGGCTGCCGCGAGAAAGGAAGGAGCCAAGGGCGGTACAATTATAAAGGGGCACGGAACGGCGAAGGAAGGTGACACGCAGTTCTTCGGCTATCCCATTACAGCGGAAAAGGAAGTCCTTGTCATAGTAGAGGAGAAGAGCAAGGCCGAAAAAATCATCAATGCAATTGATGCTCTTCCCTTCCTGAAGCAGAAGGGAAAGGCCGTTATCTTCTCTCTTCCCGTCTGTCACTTCAGCAATATAGGATAGAAATAAGTAGTTTATGTGTAGAATGCCTCACGGAGTACAATCCGGGGGCGTTTTTCTTTGTTTTTATTGTTGACTGTTTCTTGTAATTTAATTAATTAAATTAGTGTTTCGATAAATTCCTTATCGATCTCACTTAGTATATCGAGGTAATTATTAAATTGATAAAACAATTATTTTCCCGTGTCAGGGAGTATAAGGGAAAGGCAATGATTACGCCCATCTTTATGGTGCTGGAAGTATTGATGGAGGTCCTTATACCCGCCATCATGGCCCAGATTATAGATGTCGGCGTCCAGAGCATGAACATGAAACTGATCCTCATGCTTTCGGCGTGTCTTGTCGTCTCTGCGCTGCTCTCTCTGACATTCGGTATTCTCGGAGCACGCTTCGGCTCTGTTGCAGCTGCGGGATTTTCAACGAATCTCCGTCACGATTTATACGATAAGATCCAGGCTCTCTCCTTTGCCGATATCGACGCATTCAGTCCATCGAGCCTCATAACAAGACTGACGACGGATGTGCAGAGAATACAGATGCTCTTCTCAATGTCCATCAGAATGTTCGTCAGATCGCCTATGATGCTTATCTTTGCCTCGATAATGGCACTAAGAAACGGAGGATCCCTCTCTTTGATCTTCATCCTTGTAATTCCCGTGGTTGCTCTCGGTGTCTATATAATGACACATAAGACGCACCGTTACTTTACACAGGCTTTCAAGGGCTTCGACAGATTCAACCAGGTCGTCGGAGAGAACCTTGCCGGAATAAGAACAGTCAAGGCCTTTGTTAGAGAGGAGAAGGAGAAGGAGAAATTCAACGGGAGTGCAGAATACATAAGGGACAACTTCGAGAAGGCCGAGAAGATGATGGCCATGATGAATCCTCTTGTAATGTTCGTCTCCTACGGCTGTATGATCGCAATATCGTATTTCGGAGCTAAACTCGTGAATATCGGGAATATGGACACGGGTGCGCTCATGAGCATATACACCTATTCAACACAGATCCTCTCGTCATTGATGATGACCGGTATGATAATCATCATGTACACGATGAGTAAGCCCAGTATGGAGAGAGTAAGCGAAGTTCTCTCCTATGAGCCTACAATGGACAGCAACGAGAACGGTATAAAGGAAGTTGTTGACGGCTCTGTCGTCTTCGACCACGTCTCATTCGGCTACAACGCTTCATCTTCTGTTCTGAAGGATATTAACCTCGAGATAAAGAGCGGAGAGATGGTAGGTGTCATAGGAACAACGGGAAGCGGTAAGACAAGTCTTGTTTCATTGATTGCACGCCTCTACGACCCGACAAAGGGAGAAGTGAGAGTCGGCGGTCACCGCACGGACGAATATAATCTCAAGGCATTGAGGGACTCTGTCTCGGTTGTACTACAGAAGAACACGCTCTTCAGCGGTACAATCGCTGAGAATCTGAGATGGGGAAACAAAGAAGCCACCGTTGAAGAAATGGAGAAGGCTGCAGAGACTGCATCCGCACTCTCCTTCATCAAGGAGAAGGAAGGCGGATTCGATGCTGTTGTAGAGCAGGGTGGAACCAACTTCTCCGGAGGACAGAGACAGAGGCTATGCATAGCACGTGCACTATTGAAGAAGCCGAAGATCCTCATCATGGATGACTCGACATCCGCTGTCGATACGGCGACGGACAGAAAGATACGCCAGTCTTTGAGGCGTGATGTTCACGATATGACACGTATCATTATAAGCCAGAGAGTATCATCGATAGAGGATGCCGATAAGATCATCATCATGAACAACGGCAGAATCGAAGATATAGGAACACATGACGAGTTACTTTCCCGTAATGCAGGATACAGGAATCTCTATGAGACACAGACAAGGAGGAATGCATAATGCCTAAACCGATGTCACCGGCAATGAGAAACATGCCGAAAGCAAAGAATCCTCTCAAGTCATTCTCGAGATTGATGAAGTTCGTATTCGCAGGTAAGTGGGCTTATATAATCATCATTCTCGTCTGTATCGTTCTTTCGTCGCTTGCAACAACTTACTCCGCCACATTCATCGGCGATTTCATCGATAACATCGTAATCCCGCTCAAAGGTGTGGAGAACCCCGATTTCACTCCGGCGCTTATCGCATTGGGTAAATTCATGCTGGTCGTCCTTGTCGCCATTGCCGCGTCATTCTTATCATCATGGGTGATGGTCGGCATATCGCAGGGGGCTATCTACAGGATGAGAGTCCAGATGTTCGATAAGCTCGAGAGTCTTCCTCTCTCATATTTCGACCAGAATGCCCGCGGTACCATCATGAGCCGCTTCAGTAATGATACCGACACAATCAATCAGCTTGTGTCGAACGGCCTTGTGCAGCTCCTGACAGCCGGTATTACACTAGTGATGGTTCTTTTCTCGATGTTTACGAATAGCCTCATATTGACACTTATCGTCATCGCCTTCATCTTCATTACTCTCTTTGCAACAAAGTGTGTGGGCTCCAGAAGCGGTAAGTACTATGCATCCCAGCAGAAGGATCTTGCAGATGTCAACGGCTTCATCGAGGAGATGATCAACGGCCAGCGTGTCATAAAGGTATTCACCCATGAGGATGAGAGCAGAAAGGACTTCGAAAAGATAAACCAGAAGCTCAATGTATCAATGGCAGAAGCAAACAGCTGGGCTGGAAGTATGGGACCTTTGAACAACAACCTGGGACATCTGCAGTATGTAGTGCTTGTCCTCTTCGGTGCGGTTGCGATAATCAACCATCCTCTTGTATATACAATCGGAGGTCTTGCGGCTTTTCTGCAGCTGAGTAAATCATTCTCCAACAACATCTCCCAGATCTCCCAGCAGGCGAACAACGTTCTTGTTGCACTTGCAGGTGCCGAGAGAGTCTTCGATCTCATGGATCAGAAGAGCGAGGAGGATAACGGAAAGGTTACAATCGTCAGAGTCAACGACCACGGCAGCGATATGCATGAAGTCGAGAAGAGTACGGGTAAATGGGCATGGAAGAAGGACGGAAAGCTCATTCCTTTCAAGGGAAGCGTCATCATGAAGGATGTGGACTTCTCGTATGTTCCGGGAAAGACTGTCCTCCATGACATATCGCTCTATGCAAAGCCGGGGCAGAAGATCGCCTTTGTCGGAGCAACGGGCGCAGGTAAGACGACGATCACCAATCTCCTCAACCGTTTCTACAATATAGAGAAGGGTGAGATCACGATTGACGGCATCAACATAATGGAGATGGAGCTCTCCTCACTGAGGCGGAGCATGGCAATGGTATTGCAGGATACGAACCTCTTTACGGGAACGATAAAGGACAATATACGCTACGGACGCCTTGATGCAACAGATGAGGACATAGTAAAGGCTGCTAAGCTTGCCAATGCACATGAGTTCATCATGATGATGAAGGATGGTTACGATACAGTCATCACCAACAACGGAGAGAATCTCTCACAGGGACAGAGACAGCTCTTGTCGATCGCACGCTGCGCCGTCGGCAATCCCCCCATTCTCATTATGGACGAGGCGACAAGCAGTATCGACACACATACCGAGGCCCTCGTCCAGTCGGGTATGGACAAGCTTATGGAGAACAGAACGGTCTTTGTCATTGCACACCGTTTGAGTACGGTACGCAATAGCAACGCCATAATGGTTCTCGATAACGGAAGAATCATAGAGAGGGGAGACCATGACGACCTCATAAAAGCAAAGGGTGTCTACTTCTCGCTCTATACGGGAAGCACCGAACTCAGCTGAATTATGCCCGGAAGGATGACGAAATCTTCTCCGGGCTTTCTTTTTATTTTTGTCTCGTTTTGAGCTAATATATCCACATGGCTGAAAAGGTTTATCTATGCATTGATCTCAAGAGTTTCTATGCCTCCGTCGAATGCGTCGAGAGGGGACTCGATCCCATGACGACAAACCTTGTTGTGGCGGATCCCGAGAGAAGCGATAAAACGATATGCCTTGCCGTGTCCCCGTCGATGAAGGCACTGGGAGTGAGAAACAGATGCCGTGTCTTCGAGATACCTTCTCATATAAAGTACATAATGGCTCCTCCGAGAATGCAGAAATACATAGACTATGCAGCCGAAATATACGGAGTCTACCTCAACTATCTCTCTCCGGACGATATCTACGTCTATTCGGTGGATGAAGTCTTTATGGACATAACGCTCTATCTTCAGCGGTATAATATGACTGCGCGTGAGATGGCGGTCTTCCTGATGGACGAAGTGAAGAGGAATGTCGGGGTGAGGGCCACTGCCGGAATCGGAAGCAACCTCTACCTGTGTAAGATCGCACTCGATATTACCGCGAAGCACTCTCCCGATTTCATCGGACTCCTCGACGAGGAAAGCTACAGGGAGAAACTCTGGGACCATACACCGCTTTCGGACTTCTGGAGAATAGGACGGGGAATAGAGACACGCCTCCACCGGCTCGGGCTCTATACAATGCGTCAGATAGCATCGTGCCCGGAAGATATCCTCTACTCTGAATTCGGGATAGATGCCGAGATTATGATAGACCATGCCTGGGGGCGTGAGAGTGTGACTATAGGCGATATTCAGCGCTATAAACCAAAAGGGGAGAGTATCAACAGCGGCCAGGTGTTAATGAGGGATTATTCAGCAGAGGAAGCTGAACTTGTCCTGAAGGAGATGTCGGATGATGCCTCTCTCATGCTCTCGAGAAGAGGAGAGAAGGCTTCGTCGTTTTCTCTTGTTGTCGGGTACTCCTCGAAGGACGGGGGAGGAGTCGTGAGCGGACACAGTACATCTCCTCTCTCCACCCAGTCCGATATAACTCTCAGAGGTATCTTTCTCGATATCTACCACCGGATAGTGGACAGGACAAAGAGCGTCCGACGTCTCTATGTAACACTGTCATCTCTCGAGAAGGAGGATGATGCAAGGCAGCTCGATCTATTTCTCGACAGTGCAGAAGAAGACAAGAAAAACCGTATACAGAAAGCGGTATTATCAATTAAGGACAGATACGGCAAAAACAGCATCCTCAAGGGAATGGACTATGAAGAGAGTGCAACTCAAAGGGAGAGAAACATACAGATCGGAGGACATAAGAGCGGTGTCTGAGAGAGAAAAAATGCCTCTCGAACAGAGAGCAAAGATCTTCCTTCCCTTTGCGGGAGTGAGGGGACTCGATGAGGCCCTTGAGAGAAAGAGGCTTGAGAGACTTATCGAAGAGAGAATAGTTCTTACTGAAGAAAGCGAGGGTGAGATAAACGAGGTGCTTTCGAAGATAGAGAGCGGTGACAGAATAAGAGTCTCGTATTATGACGGGAAGAGGTACACCACAGAGGAAGGGAGACTAGTCAGAAAGAACAAAAATGAAGGCTGTCTCCTCATGGAAAACAGCCTCGTCATATTCTTTTCCGATATCCATTCAATCGAAAAACTAAAAGAAAATTAGTCGGGCTGGGCGGATTTGAACCGCCGACCCCAAGTCCCCCAGACTTGTACGCTAAACCTCTGCGCTACAACCCGAATACCCATTAATCGTTGCACCTTTGACGGAGAGTGTCAACAGAGTTTTGCCGATTGTCTTCCATTTATTTTTTTTTTTTTTGATATATTGTCGCCTCGGCAAAAGGTGTTTCTTCTGCCATTTTACTTGAAATATGGAGGTTCTCATGAAGAACAGAATATTAATTATTGCTGCAGCAGTTCTGTGCATTCTTGCTGTATCATGTTCCCCTAATTCGACTGAGGTCATCAAAGGGAACCTGGAGAGAGTCGAATTCTCGGCTCCCGGCACATTCACATTAAGCGGCGATACATACGCACTTATCAATCATGAATACAACAGGGGAGAATATAAGGTATATGCCTATTATTCTACAGGGTATAAGGAAGATGTGACAAATTCAGCCGCAATCACCGCTGTTGATCCCTCACTTGTAAGTGTTTCATCGTCCGGTGTCCTGAAGTTCACGAACGACGAGTGTCCGTGGAAACATGAATTCGGCGTGACAGTTTCCTACGGCGGAAAGACGACATCTGCCGTTGCCTATGCATACCGCCCTTATGAGGCTATCGGGGGCTTACGCGTCAATTATTCAAAGTTCATCGAAGGCTCTGTAGTGTCTGCAAACATTGCCGGGATATCGTGTTTGACGGAATCGGGTGCGTACTATACTTCAGATTCCTCTCTTCCGGGTAGTGCAGATGCAACTATTGCAATTTATAATGAAGAGTCGGGTGAAGTGAAAACAGGCAAGGTCGGGAAACTAACATTCGCGAAGGGAGACAGCCTTCTTGTCTATGCTGCAAGCGACGACTCCGATGCAAGTTTCTTTTCTATAGAAGTGCTTGAAAAGAGTGAAGTTGCAAAATTGATGCCGGGATATTTCAGATGCCCCGATCCGGGTGACACTTACGACAAAGATAAGTTCGTAGCAACATATATGAAGAACTATCGTGTACAGCTCCGTAATAATGACGGCACTATAAAGTCTATCGTGTATGTAACGGATGAAGATGGAAAGATTGATGATAATAGCCCATTCTCAATCGAAACCAAAGTTACACGTAACGGTTCTGATGTAGCTTCCGGCAGTAAGTTCGAGAAGAAAGATGTAGTTGAAGTTACAATTACTTATAAAAAATCAGAGTCAGAAAATGTAACAGGCAAAGTTAAGTACACTGTTTACTGATGATGCTGTTAAACATTTAAAAAGCCTTCTCTTAACCGGGAAGGCTTTTCTCTCAGTCGAGCTTCTTTACTTCGTCCACGCTGTTCTCAATGGCGGGCGGCATACTTACTCTGCCGTCGAAGGCTTTCATGTCCTTGAAGCCCGTACCTGTGAGGAGAACGACGACTGCTGCGTCCTTTCCGAGCTCCTTCACCATATGGTCTCTGTCCTTCTCGAAACATGCGTAAGCGCATGCTGCTGCAGGCTCTGCCAGTACTCCGCTCTTTGATGTGAGTGTGAGCTGGCTCTCGAGAATCTTCTCGTCGGAAACCTTGACAGCCCATCCCTTCGATTCTTTGACATACTTTGCTGCCATTCTGCCGTTGGCTGGGAGATCGACAGAGATACTGTCGGCTCTTGTTGTGGCTTCGACTGCCCTGTAGTCGCCATCGTTTATTGCGTTGCTTATAGCAGGGGAGGATTCACTCTGACAGCATATGATTCTCGGCATCTTTTCAATGAGACCTGCATCAAGAAGGTCTCTGAAGCCCTTTGCGACTCCCGCGATTATACAGCCGTCACCGACGGGAACATAGACAGCGTCGGGAGCTTTCCGCCCCATCTGCTCGAAGAGTTCGATTGATATACTCTTCTTTCCTTCAATCGTCATCGGGTTATAAGCAGTATTGCGGTTGATTCCTCCGTGGAGACGTGTGTATTCGATACTGAGTTTGAATGCATCGTCGTAGCTTCCCTTTACGGGGATTACTCTTGCGCCGTAGAGAACAGACTGCATGAGCTTGTTGATCGGGGCTGATGCCGGTACAAATAGTACGATATCTATACCCATTGCAGCACCTACCGCACTCATCGCAGCTCCTGCGTTACCAGTGGAAGCAAGTGCAATCTTCTTCTCTCCGTGGTGTTTTGCCTGAAGAGCCACAAGGTAGCTTGCTCTGTCCTTGAAAGAACCGGAGACTAGAAGAGTGTCGAGTTTGAAGAAGAGGTTGGGGGTGTCGAGAGCCTCTCTTATTCTCTTCGGTGCCATGAGAGGAGTTATACCGACGGGGAACGACCCGTCGTCCTCTGCTTCATAGGGGTAGAAGTCGAACGGAGTTACATGCTCCTTCTCATTTGCCTTCTTCAATACTTCGTCGCTTAATTTCACGATGAGATTTCCCTTTGGAAACATCTCTCCCGTATTGAGCTTTTCGCATTCAGGGCATAGATACATGATCTTATCTGTCACATATTCTCTGCCGCAGTCTGAACAAACATATTTGAATCTCATAATTTCATCCTTTGAAAAATAGAGCCGGGATGACCCCGGCTTATAGACGTGAGGAATAATCAGCCTTTTACTTTAGCGTTGAACTCTTCGATCATCTTGTCGATTGACTTTGTCATCTTGGGGATATCTGTCCAGTAGTTTCTGTCATACCACTGTCTGTTGAGTTCTTCGTATGTCTTACCCTGCTGCTCAACCCATGTGTAATACTTGAGGTTGTGGACGCGGAGTCTTTCGTAGTAGGTGAGTTCAAGAGCATTCTCGATAGTCTGGTGCATGAGAGATGCAGAGTGTACTCTTGCAGCTTCCATTGTGGAGAATGCGCCCTGCTGCTCTGTCAGCTCCTTGAGTCTGGATGTATACATGACCGAGCTGTCGGTGAGGATTGTGAAGACCACGTCGTCCTCGTCCATCTCATAGTACTTAGCCATCTTGATAGCAGAGAGCATGTTGCCGATACCCGAGATACCGAAGAGCTTGAGAGAATCGAGCTCCTTCTCGCTGAGTCCGAGAGATCTCAGGTAATCAACACCTTCCTTCTCGTTGAAGAGGCGGTAGATATCCATACAATCCTGGTCGTCGATAGCACAGATCATGTCGGTATTCTTTACGTTGTGGATCCATGGAACATGCTTGTCTCCGATACCTTCGATTCTGTGGGCGCCGAAACCATTTCTGAGGAGTGTCGGGCACTGGAGAGCCTCGCCTGCCGCAATCTTGATATTCGGATAGACCTTCTTGAGGTGGTCGCCTGCTGCGAGTGTTCCGCCCGATCCTGTGGAGGAAGCGTAACCGCGTACGTTCTCAGCCTTGATTCCGAGCTTCTTGATGACTTCAAGAATAGCCGAACCTGTTACTTCATAGTGCCAGAGATAGTTCTCGAACTGCTCGAACTGGTTGAAGATAACGATGTGCTTTCCTCTCTGGGAATCAAGTTCGTGACACTTGTCGAAGATTTCCTTGACGTTTGATTCACAGCCCGGTGTTGCGATGATTTCGCCGGCTACTGTCTTGAGCCAGTTGAATCTCTCCTGGGACATGTTCTCGGGAAGGATTGCGATGCTCTTACATCCGAGAAGAGCAGAGTTGTATGCACCGCCGCGGCAGTAGTTACCTGTGCTGGGCCATACAGCCTGCTGCTCTACTGCGTCGAAGTTACCGCTTACGAGTGCCGGAGCGAGACATGCATATGTAGCACCGACCTTATGTACACCGCACGGGAAGAACTTTCCTGCAAGAGCGTAGATCTTCGCCTTTGTGCCTGTGATCTGCTTTGGAATCTCGATGAAGTTTACGTCTCCGAACTGGCCGCCTTTCTCCACCGGTTCGTTGTGCCAGTTGATTCTATATAAGTTGAGAGGATTGACATCCCAGAGGCCGACGTCCTTGAGTTTGTCCTTGATTTCCTGGGGAATAAGGCTCGGGTCCTTCATTTGAGCGAATGTAGGCAGAGTAATACCTTTTTCTTTGCAGCGTGCTACGTTTTTCTCAATTATTTTTGGTTTTCTTTTCAAATTAATGAGCATAATAATCTCCTATGTCTATCAAGTATTATTTTGAAATAGAGAATTGTAAAGAAAAATTTGAGGTAAAAAGAGGAAAAAAATAATTTTTTGAGTTTTTCATCAATAATTATTTGAGTATTCTACCGTTTCCACTTCTCTTGATTCTCCCGTCCTTGAGTGCCGCATCAAAGAGCGCTTCTATCTTGTCCCCGCTCTTGAGGTATCCCAATTCGGAAATGAAAAGCCTCCGTAGCTCGCTCTTCGTATATGATGACTTCTCTGATTTCCCGAGTATGTACAATACGGCATTGGCAGCCTCCCCGTGGGGAATCTGATAGGAGTAGCGTACTTCCGCATTCGGTGTGGGTCTGAAGTAGGAGTCGTCGTTCTCCCTGTGGTAGACTCTTTCGCCGTCGGATTCGGTTGTTACGGTGCAATCGAGTGATTGAACAAGGCTGAGAAGGTATTCGTTCAACCTTGACCCGTTCTTATAGAGCGAATAGGAGTTGAGTGTTCTCTTGAAGAGAAGGGCCTCTCTTATCGGGGCCTCGGTGAGAATTATCTTTCTCATTCTTCCGAGGATGTCAGAGTCGTATTCTCCTGATACGAATGAGGATGCATCGACTTCCTTCACCTCCAGTTCCGTTACGGTGTAATCTTTTTTCTCCATAAGAAAATTCTAGTCTGAAAAGGCGATAAGTAAAGAAGAAATATTGCTCTCTCGGATACGAAAACAGTAATATTTACTAATAAGGAAGAAGAACAATGGAAATTACGGATGATATCAAATACATAGGTGTAAACGATCACACAGTCACACTCTTCGAGAGCCAGTATCCTGTAGATAGAGGTGTCTCTTATAATTCATATCTCATATCGAGCGGGAATGAGACTCTCGTCATGGACGCCGTCGAGGCTCCTTTTGTTCCCGAGTGGCTCGACAATATCTCCTCGCTTCTGGGGGACAGATCGCCCGATTATCTAGTTGTCCAGCATATGGAGCCCGACCATGCCGGAGGGATTACGGCATTCATGGAAAAGTATGAAAAAGCAAAGATAATCTCCTCCGCCAAGGCATTCGGTATGATGAAGAACTTCTTCGGCACCGATTTTCCCGGAAGACAGATCGTCATTAAAGATGGTGATACTTTCACTCTCGGAGAGCACACTCTTACCTTTGTCGCCGCTCCAATGGTCCATTGGCCGGAAGTAATGGTTACATATGACTCGTATGACAAAGTTCTCTTTGCTGCGGACGGCTTCGGCTCGTTTATCGCAAACGACCTGAGAAAAGAGGATGATGACTGGGCGGAAGAGGCGAGACGATATTATATAGGTATAGTCGGTAAGTATGGAACAATGGTTCAGAAGCTCCTGAAGACGGCATCTACTCTCGATATAAAGACGATATGTTCGCTTCACGGACCGGTGTTGAAGGAAAACCTCGGCTATTATATTGATAAGTATGACAAGTGGTCTTCATATACTCCGGAGGATGACGGCATAACTGTGGCTTACACCTCTATATACGGCCATACGAAGGAGGCTGTTGAGATATTGGTGGAAAAGCTCAAAGAGAAGGGGAGAATTGTCGAATGCTACGACCTTGCACGCTCCGACAGTTATAAGGCGGTGGCATCCGCATTCCAGCATGGAACACTCATTCTTGCAACGACGACATATGACGGCGATATATTCCCTGCGATGAAGTCGTTTATAGAAAAGCTCACACACCGCTTCTACCAGAAGAGAAGAATAGGTCTTATCGAGAACGGTTCATGGGGACCTGTTGCCGCCAGGATCATGAAGAGCATGTTCGAAAAGAGTAAAGATATCGAATGGTGTGAAAATGCCGTTACGATAACGAGTGCGCTCAATGAGAAATCCCTCTCGTCTCTTGAGGCTCTCGCCGGGGAACTATAAAGGTATTTTGACAAAAAACGCCACCTCCCGTGCTATATATATAGGAGGTGGAAATGTCAGAATCCGGATTATTTGAAAAAGAGAATTCGCTGGAGTATTACAGCTCCCTTATCGAGGAGCATCAACTCATTCCGAACGTGAAACTCAAAGATACGACTTTTGCTCTCTGTGTGAAGAAGAAGGAATACCTTCTGGATTTCTACAAGTCAATTCATCCGGAGGATTCGGATGTGACGGCAGAGGACATAAGACTGGTAAATATCGAGAACCTCTTTCTGGAGGATATCTACAATGACTGCTCGTTTCTTGTCAGGGGAGAGAAGCTGATTCTCATCGAGTGTCAGTCCCTCTGGACTGAGAACATCGGCTACAGATTGATGGAATATTACACCGCTCTGTATCCTCTCGTTGTTCCTGATTTTCAGGTAAAGAAACATTGGAGGAAAAGACTGGACGTTCCGGATTTTGAGTTGTATGTTTTCTATGTAGGGAAAGAGAATGTCCCGGATGAGATGTTCGTTACGTCGTTATGCTTTCCCGTTATGGATAGGCCGTACATTCCTATTGGGGTGTTCACGGGAAGAAACGCCGGCGGACGTGCGAAGGAGTTTTTTGATTTCTGCGAGACAAGGGATAGGAATGTCATCCTCTACGGTAACAGTGTGAAAGCGGTAGAAGAGACTATCTTTGAATGTCTTGACAGAGGAATTCTCGTTGAATTGATCAATGAGAAAAAATATGAACTGGAGGCACATATGAGACAGAGCGAAAAACTGAAATACGCTCAATATATGAAGATGACGATAGAAGCGCGTACAGCTGAGCGTGTAGCTGAAGATCTGGCCAAAGCCAAGGAAGAGGTAAAAGCTGAGGGCCTCGCTGAAGGAAGGGCTGAGGGTATGGCTCAAGGAAGGGCTGAGGGTATGGCTCAAGGAAGAGCTGAGGGTATGGCTCAAGGAAGAGCTCAGAACAGGGAAAACACGCTGAGGATAATAATGGAGACAGATATCCCGGAAGACTATAAGAATCTGCTTATAGCGAAGCTCAGCTCCTGAAAAGACAAGGCGTCACGGAAAATGCGGCGCCTTCTTTTTTTGGTTACTTCTCGAGGTTTTCCTTGATGAGTTCGAATACCGTCTTCCACTTTGTGCACATCTCTTCCTCTTTAAAGTAGATGGCTATCTCTCTTTCAGCCGATTCCGGACTGTCGGAGCCGTGGATGCAGTTGTAGCTCATAAGAGGTGAGAAGTCTCCTCTTACCGTGCCGACATCAGCCTGGGAGGGGTTCGTCTTTCCCATAAGCTGTCTCATTCCCGATATTGCGTCCTCGCCTTCGACGACCATGGCGACGATCGGAGCCGATGTGATGAACTTCACAAGTCCCGGATAGAAGGGCTTACCTACGTGCTCTGCATAGTGTGCTGCAGCCTGCTCGGGTGTGACTTCCAGCATTTTGAGAGCGATGATTTTGTATCCCTTCTCCTCTATGCGGGAGATGATTCTGCCGATGAGGGCGCGCTGTACTCCATCGGGCTTGATTGCAATGAATGTTCTTTCAACCATTTTATCTTTCCTTATATTTACCGGAGTTTAACACATAACAGAGTCTCTTTGAATAGCGGATGAAAAGCGGGGCTTTATTCGCTTTTTGGAAACTTCTCTCCTGTGTCCTCCTTCGATATGTTGCATGTTGTTGCAATTTTATTTGACTTTGACTTGTTGTGGGTTAGAATGAGAATACGGCGACATGCCTAATAGGAGACATATTACATGGCAGATTTAATGAGACCGATTCCTTTTTCCGAGCTTTTGGTAAGAATGGCGGGAGAATATAAGAATCATGATTCCGTTTTCAGTATCAACAGAGATCAGTTTTATATCGATGACGAGAAACATTCTGTTGATGTGTTCAATCAGAAATGCTCGACGCCCATGGGCCCTGCAGCAGGTCCTCATACCCAGCTGTGTCAGAATATAATTGCATCATATCTTGTAGGAGCAAGGTTCATCGAACTCAAGACCGTCCAGATTATGGACCACCTCGAGATCGCAAAACCCTGTATTGATGCCCGTGACGAGGGATACAATGTCGAGTGGTCGACTGAATATACTCTCGAGAAGGCTTACGATGAATATCTCAAGGCATGGATAGCCCTCCATATCATAGAGTCACTCGCTCATGACAGAGTCATCGAAAAGCCCTCATTCATCTTCAATATGTCCTGCGGCTACAACCTTGAGGGAATCAAGGAAGAGAAGATGCAGATCTTCATCGACAGTATGATCGATGCTTCGAGAAAGCCTCTCTTCGATGATTATATCGCCCAGGCTAAGGCGCTTCTTGATGACGGTATTCTTGACGGAACGGGACTCGAGGACAGAAAGGCTAAGGCAGAGAAGACTCTCGACAGAATAAGCCGCAATATATGTCCGTCCGTTACGGTCTCCACGATGCACGGCTGTCCGCCCAAGGAGATTGAAGCAATCTGCTCGTATCTTCTTACAGAAAAGAAACTCGACACATTCGTCAAGCTCAACCCGACTCTCCTCGGTTACGACACAGTCAGAGAAGTCCTCGACAAACTCGGCTACAACTATGTCGTTCTCAAGAGAGAGAGCTTCGAGCATGATTTACAGATAGGGGACGCAAAGGCGATGCTCCACCGTCTCGTTGACCTTGCTCATAAGGAAGGTCGAAAGTTCGGCGTAAAACTTACCAACACTCTCGGCAACGTCAATCCGCAAGATGTACTACCCGGAGACGAGCGCTACGGCTCGGGAAGAATTCTTCTTCCGCTTTCCTCAAGAGTTGCACTCATTCTCTCCGAGGAGTTCAACGGAACACTCCCGATTTCATATTCCGGCGGTGTCTCCGCACTCTCCGTAAAGGAGCTTTTCGAGACCGGAATACACCCGATCACCCTTGCAACCGACATGCTCCACCCCGGTGGATATGCAAAGATGAAGCAGCTCTGTGCTATCTGCAACGAATCGAAGAACGGCTGGAAGATGAATACAATCGACGTATCGAAGCTCAGAAAGTTTGTTGATAATGTCTCCGATCCGAAGGGTATAGCCGCTAAGGAATACAGAGGAACAAAGAGAGCGAAGGTCGGAACACCCTTGGAGCTCTTCGACTGCTATGTAGCACCCTGTGTCGAGGCATGTCCTATCCATCAACCGATTCCTGAATATGTATCTCTTGCGGGAGAAGGAAGAGTTGCAGAGGCATTGTCTCTCATCTATACATCTAACGCGCTTCCCAATATTACGGGATGGATCTGTGACCACCAGTGTCAGAACCATTGTTCAAGAATGGACTATGAAGGCCCTGTCCAAATAAGAGAAGTCAAGAGACTCTGTGCGGAACTCGGTTTTGATGAATATAAGAAGAATTTCTGGGAAAAGATGGATGAGCCTGCTGAGATCAAGGCTGCCGTTATAGGAGCAGGCCCGGCAGGACTCAGCGCAGCATATTTCCTCGCTCTTGCAGGTTTCGACACTTCCGTCTTCGAGAAGGAAGCAAACGCAGGTGGTGTTGTAAAGAATGTCATACCTGAATTCCGTATCCCATCGAGTGCAGTCGACAAGGATATCGCATTCATAAAGGATCAGGGAGTTAAATTCTTCTTCTCGACAGAAAAGACGGTAGCTGAATTAAAGAAAGAGGGATTTGATTACATCTTTGTCTCTGTCGGTGCAACTGTTCCCAACGATGCACATGTCAGCGGCAACGGCCCGAAGGAGAGCGCAGTTTCATTCCTTCTCAGAAGTAAGAGAGGAGAGAAGATAGAGCTCGGTAAGCACGTTGTTGTTGTCGGCGGCGGTAACACAGCTATGGATGCGGCAAGAATGGCGGAGAGAAGCAGCGGCGTCGAGAGCGTGACTGTTATTTACAGAAGAAGCGAGAGCGAGATGCCGTGTGACAGAGAAGAGTATGAGATGGCTCTCAGTGACGGAATCAAATTCATGTTCCTCTCCAATCCATGCGATTTCACCGACGGAGTATTGACCGCGGCGAAGATGGTCCTCGGCGAGAAGGATGCATCAGGAAGATGCAGACCTGTGGACTCGGGAGAGAGAATCTCCCTCGAGTGTTCGTATCTTATTACAGCTATCGGCGAAAAGAGCGACAGTGCACTTCTTGAAGCTATCGGTGCAAAGGAAGGTGACGGACTCTGGATTATCGGAGACACGAAGACCGGACCGAGCACGGTTGTAAGATGCATTGCATCTGCGCAGGCTGCAGTTGATGAAGCTATAGACATGGTCTATGACAGGATCCTCAGCGAAGACGATGAACACCCCGAGAACTGCGGATGTGAAGAATGTACAGAAGAGGTTGTCGAGGAAGAAGACGTTGAAGAAGAGTACAGCGACGACGAGATTGACGAGATAAGGGAAGAGGAGGATGACTTCTTTGCTTCCATAAGAGAAAAGAAGGCACAGAGCACACTGCCCTTGAGAAAGGGAAGTGATGCGAAGGCATTCTTCGAAAGGGAGGCAAAGAGATGTATCGAATGTTCGTACTACTGCAATAAGTGTGCAGAGGTATGTCCGAACAGAGCCAATGCGATAATCGACCTCAGAGAGACAGGACTCTTCGAGGATCCTTTCCAGATTCTCCATCTTGATGCTTACTGCAACGAATGCGGTAACTGCGCGGCATTCTGTCCTCACGACGGAGGTCCGTACCTCAAGAAGTTCACACTCTTCAGCAGAATTGACGACTTCGAGAACAGCACCAACAGCGGTTTCTACATCGAGAACGACGATGTGACTATCCGCCTCGGCGATAAGATCATCAAAGGCAGAATAGACGGTGACGGTTATGTCGATGCAGATGTCGACGAGAGAGTCAAGGCTGTGATAGAGACTGTACTTGTCTCCTATTCATACCTGCTAGGACCTGTGGAGGAATAAGAAATGGCAGATTTGATTATAAAGAACGTTAGAGTCATGCAGACTGAACCTCCTTTCGAGGTTAGCGAGGGAGTCGATGTTGTAATCGAGGGGACAAAGATTACTGCAGTCGGAAAGAACAAGGCGGACGGCGTCAAGGCCGATAAGGTTATCGACGGCAGAGGTAAGACATTGATTCCGGGTAACGTCTGTGCCCACCACCACTACTATTCGGGACTCAGCAGGGGCATGCTTATTTCCGCAGGCCCGCAGACAGACTTCATCCAGGTCCTCAAAGAATGGTGGTGGAGACTCGACAGAGGTCTCAGAGAGGAAAGTACATATTATTCGTCGCTTATCTGTTCACTTGATGCAATCGCATCAGGTACGACAAGCTGTGTCGATCACCACGCTTCTCCGAACTATATAGAGGGCTCGCTCTCAACGATAGCAAAAGGCATGGAGGAGATAGGTGTCAGAGGATCCACATGTTTCGAGGTCACAGATCGTAACGGCGGAATGAAGGAAGTCGAGGAAGGAGTTGCCGAGAACATCAGATTCGCGCTCGAAGTCGACGAGAGACGTAAGAGAGGGGAAGATGTTCTCTGTGAAGCGACAATCGGCGGACACGCACCGTTCACCATCCCCGATGAAGGGCTCTCCCTTATGGCGGATGCCATGGACAAGACAGGACGCGGCATGCATCTTCATGTTGCGGAAGCTGAGTATGACAGTGTATGGTCACACCACTTCTACAATAAAGATATAGCAGATAGACTTGATTCCTTCGGCCTCCTCAGACCAGAGACTCTCATAGTCCACGGTGTCCATCTCTCTGAGAAGGAGGTTAAACTCATTAACGAGAGAAACTGCTTCTTTGCAGTCAACCCGCGTTCCAACATGAATAACCATATCGGGTACAACTCGAAGCTCCCGATGATCAAAAATCTCTGTCTCGGAACCGACGGATGCGGCGGCAACATGTTCGAAGAGATAAAGATCGGCTTCTTCAAGCATAAGGATGAGGGAGGCCCGTGGTGGCCGGCAGACTTCCTCTGTGCTCTCAACAGGGGCAACAGACTTGTCGAGTCGCAGTTCGGTGGAAGGATCAAGCTTGGTAAAGTTGCCGAGGGGTATACGGCGGATCTATGTCTTCTCGACTACAATAATCCGACACCTCTTGTGACTGCAAACGCTCCTGGACACTTTGTCTGGGGTATGAGCTCGGGATGTGTCAATTCGACTATCGTCAACGGTAAGCTTCTCTATGAAGACCACCACTTTGTAAGAAGTGATGCACAAGAAATTTACAACAGAGCGGCAGAAATTGCAGCTGAGCTCTGGAAAGTTGTCGATAAGATTAAGCCGTGAGTTTGAGTTTGTGTGTTGTTCAAATTGCGAATTGGTTTTAAACTATAAAGACCTAGGGGGAGAATTTCCCCCTATCTTTGATGAAAAGAGAAAAGTCATTGTTTGTAAAAAAATACAATGGTTATGGAGGAGAAAGTGCCAGCTACTAAACTAGGAGACAAGATTGTCAGAATCGATGCAAAGAGCAAGGCAAGAGGAGAAGCTGTATATGTTTCCGATATGTTTCTTCCTGATATGCAATATGCTTATATGGTGCGTTCGACATGTCCGAGGGGAAAGATCAGGAGTATAAAGACTCCCGTGCTGCCCGAGGGCTACTATTTCATTACCGCAGACGATATCCCGCCGGAAGGCAGGAACGAACTATGGATGATCGCCAAAGACTGGAGAGCATTTGCAAAGGATTATGTGCTCTATGTCGGTGAGACCATCGGCCTTGTCGTAGGTCCCGACAGAACAGTTTTGAAAGCTATCAAGGATAATATCAAGATCGAATACGAAGAGGAGACTCCGGCAGTAACGATCGACGACGGACTGGAGTGTGTAGGCGGCCCGATGTTCCCGGAGAAGGGAAACAACATCTTCTGCTCGCTCTATTGCGAGAAGGGACGTCCGATGGATGAAGTCTTCGCCGAGGCTGACGAGATAATCGAGGAGAGAATCGATACGGGGTGGCAGGAACATGTGCATCTCGAGACAAACGGTGCTCTCGTAACAATGGAAGGCGATAATTATGTCCTATATGCTTCTTCTCAGTGTCCTTTCTACATAAGAAAGAGTGTTGCGGCACTTTTGAATCTGCCCTATGACAGAGTAATCGTCAGACAGTGTACGACGGGAGGAGCATTCGGAGGAAAGGAAAACTTCCCCGATGTCCTCTGCGGACCGCTCATTGTTGCCGAGAACGTTGTACGTAAGCCTATCAAGCTCATCTTCGACAGAGAGGAAGACACTCAATTCTCCGTCAAGAGACACCCGAGCAAGAATGTACTGAAGACAGCTATCAAGGACGGGAAGATCACCGGTATGGAAGTTCACGTCTACTACAATGTAGGAGCATATCTATCGTCCTCGTTCGTTGTTCTCCAGCGCGGTGTATTCCATGCCAACAGCGTATACAATATTCCGAACACATATATAAAGGGTGAGGGTGTCGGTACCAATACATTCCCGTCGGATGCATTCAGAGGTTTCGGCGCTCCACAGACAATCTTCGCAGTCGAGACACACCTCGATCACATTGCCCGTCACCTGGGGGTGGATCCGCTTGAATTCAAGAAAGAGTACATAATCAAGAAGGATGAAGAGACTGTCACGAACGGCCACATCATCGAGGAAGTAAAGCTTCCCGAGATGCTGGAGGTGTTGACAAAGGAATCAGATTACTGGCGTAAGAGCCGGGAATATACTCCCGGATGCGGCAGGGGAATAGGCGCCAGCATGTACCTCCACGGCGGTGCTTTCACAGGTAATGGAGAGCAGGCTCTTATAAAGGGACATGCAAGACTCGTCAGAAAGGGTGACAGAGTTGCCATAGAGGTCGGTTCGACTGAGATGGGGCAGGGCTTCCAGACGTCCCTCAGGAAGATAGCTGCAGATGTACTTGAAATTCCTATCGAGAATGTTGACTACGACAATCCCGATACTTCCCGTGTTGTCGACAGCGGTCCTACGGCTGCATCACGTTCAACCATGGTTGTCGGTAAGCTTGTTGAAAGAGCTGCCCGCGAAATGAAAGAGCGCTGGAGCGAAGGCGATATTACAACAGAGGTTGAATACGAGCACCCGGAAGGTTTCCCGTGGGATCAGGCGACATTCAGAGGAGATGCATATCTCGGCTGGGGCTGGGGCGCAGCAATAGTTGAAGTCGAAGTCGACAAGAAGACGAACGAAGTCAGAACAGTCGGCGTGTGGACAAGCCACGATATAGGGCACCCGATAGACGAACTCATTGTACACGGCCAGGTCAACGGAGGTGTAATGCAGTCTCTCGGATACGCAAGTATGGAGAAGCTCGAGAACAGAAAGGGCTTCTTCAAGCAGAAGAGAATGAGCGACTACGTCATTCCGACAAGTATGGATTTCCCGAGGCAGTTCTATCATCTCCAGGAGAATCCGTATCCATGGGGACCGAATGGAGCAAAGGGAATGGGAGAACTTGTTTTCAACGGTGCATCATGTGCATACGTTGATGCCGTCGAGCGTGCTCTTGATATTAAAATCAACTCAATCCCGATTCCGCCGGAGGATATAGAGGAGGCTTTGAAAAGAAAATGACAACGAATGTTAAATTCAAATTGAACGGACGTGATGTCGTCTATGAGGGTAATCCTTTAAGAAGACTCCTGGATGTCATAAGGGAGGACCTGCATCTTACCGGTACAAAGGAAGGATGCTCGGAGGGTGAATGCGGGGCATGCTCCGTAATGAAGGACGGACACCTTGTTACTAGCTGTATTATTCCTGTCGGTTCATGCAGCGGCAGTGAGATCTATACAATCGAAGGTATAAGAGATACCGAGAAGGGAAAGTGCATAATAGATGCCTTTGCCGAGGGCGGTGCCGTCCAGTGCGGTTTCTGTATCCCCGGAATGGTCATGGCTGCATACTATTTACTCGAAAACAATCCCGACCCGACGGAAGACGAGATAAGACTCGGAATCAGCGGTAATATATGCCGCTGTACCGGCTATGACCTCATCGTCGATTCTATTCACCTGGCAGCAGTCAAGGGAGGCGAGTTATGGAAGAAATGAAATGTCTTATACCCGATACGCTCTCTGAAGCATTGGAGATAATGGATAAAGAGGATGTAATTCCTCTTGCAGGCGGTTCGGACCTGATGGTATCAGGATTCAACGGAACGGGTGTCGATCCGACCTTCGATAAAAAGGTTATGATAATATCGGGCTTGGATGAGCTCAGGGGAATAAAAAAGATGGATGACGGCTCTGTCATCATAGGTGCGCTTTCGACTTCCCGCGAGATCGCCTCCTCCGAGCTTGTACATCCGCTTGTCAGGGACGCTGCATCACGCATGGGTGCAATCCAGCTTCGTAACAGTGCGACAATCGGAGGCAACATCGGTAACGCTTCCCCCAAGGGCGATACACCGCAGCCTCTTATTCTTCTCGACAGCAGAGTTGTCCTTACGAGCGTAAACGGCTCGAGAGAGATGCTTGTCGATGATTTTATAATCGCTGCAAAGAAGACAAGAAAAGAGAAGAACGAACTTATTACGGCAGTCATCATTCCTCCTACGCATTTTACTCACATCTACTTCCATAAGGTCGGAATGAGAAGAAGTAATGCCATAAGTAAGCTCACTCTCTCATGTGCGGCGGAGATCAGGGACGGCGTCGTTGTTGATTTCCGTGCCTCCTCGGGAGCAGCAGGCCCGAAGGTCATGAGAAGCAGAGATGCCGAGATGATACTTGTCGGAAAGAGAGTGGATGAACTCGAGAGTGTCAAGAATGAATTCCTTGATGCATGGAACGGGGTAATATCGCCGCATGCGATGGCTGAGTACAGGCGTAATTCGACACGACGTATGCTTGATTATTTCATCGAAGAACTTATAAAAGGCCATCCGGAAGGCAGAATCGAATAAGGAGTAAGGAATGCAGATTTTTCATCCAAAGACAAAGGAAGAAGCAGTTAGGATGAGAGTCGAGAATGAAAATTCGAGATATCTTGCCGGCGGAAGTGATGATTTGAGACTTAACGGAGACGCTGATGAGAATACCATCCTGATCGATATAAATCCGATTGTCGAGAAGGGGATTTCCGATATAGGGAACGGCATTATCAAGGTGGGTGCTCTCACCACATTCAATGAAATGATAGACTCTCCTCTTGTACCGGAAGTTATTAAAGAGGCCTGCCTCTTCAATGCTTCTTTTACAAGAAGAAACAGTGCGACTGTCGGCGGTAACATCGCCCTCAGAAGAGACGACAGTTACCTTATTGCTCTTTTTGCCGCTCTCGGCGTTAAATTCGAGTCGACGACTCTCCACTGTGAAAGCGAGAAGAGTGTCGAAGAGTATGCATCGAGCCATTGTAAGAGGCTCATCAATTACTTCTTGATTGACACTAAAAAGAATGCATGGGTCAAGAGATTCGGACTCTCGAGTACGACACATGCTGCCTTGATTGCAGCTGTCTCCGACGACGGGCACTACGCTCTCTCTGTCAAAGGATCCCCGCTTGTTACGGGAGACTCTCCCGATATATGGAAGAACGCAGCATACGTAAGCGATTTAACAGGAAGTGCAGAATATAAGGAATACCTTGCAAAGACTGTATTCACACTCAGGAGGGACCGATGATTTTAAAGTGCAGAGTTAATAAAGAGACGGTTACAATCGAGTGCAGAGAAGATGACAGATTGAGAAATCTCCTATATAAGCTGGGGTGCAGTTCTGTCCGTGACAGCGATGATGCCGAGGGTTTTGCCGGCAGTGACACAATCATTTTCAACGGAGAACTGCGTTATTCGAACTTCATTCTTGCTTTCCAGGCACAGGGGGCGGAAATAACGACCGCCGAAGGACTTCTGAACGGACGTGAGCTCAATTATGTCCAGAAGGCTATGGTCTCGAGCGGTGTTGTGCAGAGTGCGTACAATGCTCCTGCAGCTGCATTGATGCTGACATGGCTTCTCGAGAAGAAACCATACCCTACAAAGGATGAAATAAGGAATGTTTTGACATCGATCTTCATAAGAGATGCCGGATACGAGCATTATTACCTTGCTGTCAAACTTGCAACTGAACTTAGGGACTACGGAGAGTACAGAAGCGAGATAGCTCCGTCCTTCAGACCCAAGCTTGAGATCATCGGTAAGCCTTACGACAAGATAGACGGTGCTTCCCTTGTCTCGGGAGAGAGAGTCTTTGTCGAGGACAAGGTCCCGGCAGATGCATGGGTTCTTCATGTCCTCAGGTCCCCGTTTGCTTCTGCTTATATAAAGAGTATCGACACAAGCGAAGCGGAGAAACTCGATGGAGTATGTAAGATAATAACAGCATTCAATTGTCCCGATATCTATTACATGCAGGCTGGTCAGGGAACTCCCGAACCGAGCCCTCATGACAGACGGCTCTTCAATATGAAGGTGAGACATGTCGGAGACAGGGTCGCCGGTATTGTTGCAAGAGATATGGAGACTGCAAAGAAGGCTGCTTCTCTCATAAAGGTTGTATATGAACCGACCGATGCTGTGTTCACAGTAGAGGATGCAATGAAGGAAGGTGCTCCTCTTGTTCACAACGGTCCCGTCGAATACCGTGCTGGAGCTCCTGGTGATCTTGATGAGTACAACAAGAAGGCGGGAGACGAGAGAGAAGGTAAGGTTATATACCAGTTCCCTCTCCATGCCGATATAAGGAAGAACCTTGCAGCATCCAATAAAGGTTATATCGGAGATGTCGACAAGGCATTCAGTGAGGCTGATGCAATCGTTGAGGATACGTATCAGACAAGCCAGGTGCAGTGTACACCTCTTGAGCCCCATGTATGTTACGCCCTTGTCGAGAACGGAAGACTTGTCATCCATGCCGCCACCCAGGTTCCGTACCACGTCAGACGTATATGCAGCTGGGTCTGTCAGATTCCCGAGAACAAGATACACGTCATAAAGGAGCGTGTCGGCGGAGGATACGGCAGCAAGCAGGACATCCTCGTTGAAGATCTCACGGGATATGCTGCATGGGTTACGGGTAAGCCCGTCTATTACCGCAATACACGTGCCGAGGAATTCTATGCCAACAGTACCCGTCATCCGATGAGAGTATATGTAAAGATGGCTGGAAAGAAGGACGGAAAGATTACCGCAATCTATATGGAAGTCAGGGCTAATACAGGTCCTTACGGCAACCATTGTCTGACAGTTCCTATGAACTCATGTTCAAAGACACTTCCGCTCTTTGCTGTAGACAACATGAAGTATGATCTTCAAGTCTTCTATACAAACACACCTCCTGCCGGAGCTTACCAGGGCTACGGTACTCCGAAGGGAATCTACGGTCTCTCGATGGTAATGGCACAGCTTGCCGAGAAACTCGGTCTCGACTATCGTACGCTTATCGAGAAGAACCACGTCTCTCCGGGCTACATGCTTGAAATCCTTAAGGGACTCGGAGAAGGAAGAGAAGGCGCTGTCGTTCCTGTAGGCTCATGCGGTCTTGACGAGGCAATCGAGAAGGGCTGCGAGATGATCAATTGGGGAAAGAAGGAAGAGAGCGGTGATCCCGACTGGAAGATAGGTAAGGGCTTTGCTATGATCATGCAGGGTTCCGGACTTCCGGGACTGGACCATGCCGAGGCACTATGCAAGCTTGAAACCGACGGCACGATCATCCTCTGCTCCGGCGGCGCAGACCTCGGAACCGGACTCGATACGATATCTGCAAAGATTGTATGTGAAGTATTGAAGGTTCCTATGGAAAGAGTTTCAATAGTCTCCGGCGACACCGATGCCTGTGTATTCGACACGGGATCCTATGCATCCTCGGGTACATTCTTCAGCGGCAACGCGTCACTCCTTGCTGCAAAGAAACTCAAGGAGATGATTCTTGAGGAGGCTGCTCTTCAGCTGGGTGAGAATAAGGACGACCTTGAGATAGTAGCTCCGGGAGAGGTACACTCCCTCAAGAGCGGAAAGAAACTCACTTATTGGGATATAAGCCATACGGCGCTCAGCGGTTCCGGGCGCGGACAGCTTGTTGCACACGGTTCGTTTGTGACAACTGCATCATCCGTTCCTTACGGCGCACACTTTGCACAGGTTGCGGTGAATATAAAGACGGGAGAGATAAAGCTTCAGAAGTTCTACGCTCTCCAGGATGCAGGAACACCGATCAATCCCGAGATAGCGCTCTGTCAGATGTACGGCGCTGTCATGAAGAGTATAGGGCACTCTCTTTATGAGAACATGGTCCTTGATGAGAACGGCGTCAACATTAATGCCAACTTCACGGACTACGGCACGCCTATGATTCTTGAGGCTCCTGATGACTTCAAGTCGGTTCTTATCGACGTTGACGATAACGCCGGCCCGTTCGGAGCAAAGAGTATCTCCGAAATAGCATGTAACGGTGCAGCTCCTGCAATAGGAATAGCAATACACGATGCATGCGGAGTATGGATCAAGAGCTGGCCTATGACACCCGAGAAGATTCTCAAGGCAATGGGTAAGATCTAAGATCTTTTGCCTTAATAGTACAGGACAGCTAACCGGCTGTCCTGTTTTACATTATGACTAAGCGACAGTTATTTCTATTCAGCTTTAACAACACAAAGAGAGGGAAACTGTTAAATGTTAAAATAATCTCTACGGCATGAGACGGCACCACAAAATTAACGATTTTGAATGAAAAGCCCAAAATAAAATTAACGATTTTGCACGAAAATGGTGAAATAAAATTGACGATTTTGTAAGAAAAGGCCAAAATAAAATTAACGATTTTGAGGGGTTATATGTTTAAACGTAAAATATACAACAAAATGCTTAAGTGGAAGGAAGAATCCAACGGCAGGACGGCGCTCCTTATAGAGGGACAGAGGAGAGTTGGAAAGTCTACAATTGTCGAGGAGTTCGTAAAAAACGAGTATGAAAGCTATATTATTGTAGATTTTTACAGGGCGTCGGAGTCTACAAAGAAACTCTTCAATGACCTGTCAGATCTTGATTACATATTCATGCAGCTGCAGCTTACTTATAAGACGAGCTTGAAGAGGAGGGCCTCCTGTATTGTTTTTGACGAGGTCCAGCTATGCCCTAAGGCCAGAAGTGCCATAAAGGCACTTGTCGAGGATGGCCGCTTTGATTACATCGAGACAGGTTCTTTGATATCGATACGAAAAACTGTGAAAGACATTCTTATTCCGAGCGAGGAGAGAAGACTTGTGATGTATCCCATGGATTGGGAGGAGTTCAGATGGGCTCTCGGGGACGAGATTACAGTCGCTATGGTAAGAGAGTTTTACGAGAAGAGAAAACCGCTCGGGGATGCTGTACACAGAAAAATACTCAGAGATTTCCGCTTGTATATGGCTGTCGGGGGGATGCCTCAGGCTGTTAATGCATATATCGAAACAAACGACCTCTCCCAGGTGGATAGAGTCAAGAGAGATATAATATCCCTGTATGAAGAGGATTTCAGGAAACTCGATCCGACGGGTGCCCTCTCAACTTTATTTGACTCAATACCGGCCCAGCTGATGGGAAATGCGTCCCGGTACCAGGTATCTGGAATTTTAGAGAACAAACGGGCGGACAGCGTACTTGAAAAGATAGCCCAGCTTAAGGATTCCGATACTGTGCTTGTCGCTTATCATGCCAATGACCCCGGAGTTGGAATGGCCCAGAATAAGGAACTGCGGCGGTTCAAGCTATTCCTTTCCGATACCGGTCTCTTTGTGACCCTTGCTTTCAAGGACAGGGATTTCACAGATAATGATTTATACGTGAGACTCCTCGGAGATCGCCTTCCAGCCAATCTCGGCTATGTCTATGAGAATATGATCGCCCAGATGCTGACATCCAGAGGCCATGAATTATACTACAACACATTTCTCAATGAGGCGTCACGGCATAACTACGAGATTGATTTCCTAATTGCAGAAAAGAATAAGATTAATCCTATAGAAGTGAAGAGCTCGAGTTATAAAACCCATCCTTCTCTAGACGCATTTTCAAAGAAATATTCCTCAAGAATAGGACGAAAGATACTCCTATACAGCAAAGATTACAGAAAGGATGGTGATATTGAATGCATGCCTTTTTATCTGGCATTCTTCTTGTAAAAGAATGAGAGCCCTTTCGGACTCTCTGTATTCTTTACTCTGCGTCGGTCAACAGCGGCGATACGTAATCATCCGGAAGACCTTGGATGAATTCGTCGATGGCCTGGGCAACCTTCTTAGAGTAGGCTACGGCCTGGACGACAGTCTTTGCTCCGAGAACGACGTCTCCTGCTGCGAATACGCCCGGACATGTTGTCTCTCCGTTCTCATTTGTAAGAAGGAGACCTGACTTTGATGCCTGAAGGTTCTTTGTCGTGTTGACGAGTTTCGACTTCGGCCCCTGGCTTATTGCAACTATTGTTGAATCTGCTTCGAATAGATACGGCTCGTTCTTGCGGCTTAATATGTTGCCTTCGTCATCAAGAATGTTATCGTCAAGGATAGGACCGTCGTCTGTGATCTCAAGAGTGCTTCTTCCATAGAGGAACTCGGCACCGTCGAGTCTTGCATACTCTGCCTCCTCCTCACTTGAGTCGATTCTGTTGCGGCGTGCGATGAGGGTGACATGTCTTGTTCCTTTTCTAAGGAGTGTTCTTGCGACATCCATTGCAGTGTTACCCATGCCGATTATTGCGACATTGTCACCGAGGTGATAAGCATCAGGGTTGGCGAGGAAGTCTATGGCGAAATGTACGTTACCGAGACTTTCTCCCTTTATGCCGAGTTTCTTGGGTCTCCATACTCCTGTTCCGATGAAGATAGCCTTGTAACCATCTCTGAAAAGATCCTTTATTTCAAGTGCACCGCCTATTGTCGTGTTCGGCCTTATATTGATTCCGATATTCCTCAAAAGTGCGCTGTAACGTGTAAGAATGGACTTGGGAAGTCTGAAGTCCGGGATGCCGTATTGAAGGATTCCTCCGATTTTGTCCTTTGCGTCGAATATTGTTACTTTGTATCCCTTCTTTGCCATTTCGATTGCAACTGTAATACCTGCGGGGCCGGCTCCGATGATGGCCATTCTCTTTCCGTTCCATTCCGGGATATCGATCTTGATCTGATCGAGACAGGTATCAGAGATGTAGTTTTCGATTGATGATATGTGGATGGGCTGTCCCTTCTTTCCCTGGATACAGTTTCCTTCACACTGCATCTGGTGATTGCACACAAGAGAGCAGACAACGGAGAGCGGGTTATTCGAGAAGAGCATATCTCCTGCTTCTCTGAGTTTTCCTTCCTTCAACAGGTGAATCATCTGTGGAATCGGTGTATGGATAGGGCAGCCGTTCAGCTGACACATCGGCTTTTTACATTCAAAACAGCGGTTTGCTTCCGCTAGAACATGTAGAATCATATTAACCTCCACTTTTTAAGATACCACCCCCTGGGGTTGTTATTCCTACCTTAATTTTGATTATTAACGTCTATGTTCTCATTTCTTACCGTTATGTTTACAATTTCCCAGGAGGTTTTGTATGGTTTCATTTGAATGTGATTACAATAACGGCATGGCACCGAATATTCTCTCCCGCCTGGCAGAGGAGAATTCAAAGGCTCAGCCCGGATACGGTTATGACGAATATACTCTGTCTGCAGTAGAAAAGATAAAGAAAGCTGTTGGTAGAAGTGATGTGGAGGTGTCTCTCATAGGCGGAGGGACGGAGACGAATCAGCTTGTGATAGGAACTCTTCTCTCCCGATGCGAGGGTGTTATTGCCGCATCTTCGGGCCACATTGCAGTCCACGAGTCCGGAGCAATTGAATATACAGGACACAAGGTCATCACAATAGAGAGCGATAACGGAAAGATAGACGCCGGGAAACTTGAAAAGGTAATGGAGGAATATATGGACAGCGAGCCAAAGGAGGCTCTTGTTACTCCACGTATGGTGTATATATCAGAACCGACCGAGATGGGAACGGTGTATAAAAAGAGTGAGATTGAAGATATAAGGAAGGTCTGTGATAAATATTCTCTTCTTCTCTATCTTGACGGCGCAAGACTTGCCTATGCTCTCGCGTCTCCCGTGTGCGATCTTACCCTCTCTGATATCGCAGCTCTCACGGATGCCTTCTACATAGGAGGAACCAAGTGCGGTGCAATTATAGGCGAGGCTCTTGTTATGAGGAGTGGTATAGCTCCTGGAAACTTCAAGCAGATGAAGAAACAGTCGGGGGCGCTTCTTGCGAAGGGGAGACTCCTTGGGATTCAGTTCGATACACTCTTCGAGAATGATTACTATCTCACTCTTGGACGAACCGGGATGGAGAAGGCGGGGAAGCTCAAAGAAGTAATGCTCGAAAACGGATACAGGGAAGCATGGGAGAGCCCGAGTAACCAGCTATTCTTCATTATGGATAATGATGATATAGCGGCCTTGAGAGAGAGCGTTGTCTTCGAGAGGTGGTCACGCTATGACGAAAGGAGCTCGGTTGTCCGTTTCTGCACTTCCTGGTCGACGACGGATGAAGATATAAAAGCTCTTGAGGATGCATTGAGGAAAATAGAAGGGAAGCTCACTCATCTTTAATATTCAGGCTTCAAAATAGACTATGTGAGAGTGTGGAAACAGCCTAATAGAGAATATATTGTGATTTTATATTCCTATATCGGATTTTTATATTGTATTTTTATATGTATGGTGTTTTGGATAATTGGCTCAAATATACACGTTTCCATGGTACGTTTCCACTTGTCTCAATGAAATGTGCCGGGTACGATAAGAGAACACTTGAGGAACGGCAACAAGCGAACTATGAACGAAAAGAATACGATAAGAAGAATAGTCGGTGAATATATATCTCATCTCTCGGTGGTACTTCCGTTGGATATAAAAGAGAGGCTCTCGGAAATGGAGAATAATGAAAGCGAGCCTCTTCCTTCTGCTCTCTACGAGGCGATGAGGCATAATCAGGAGATGGCGCTTTCTCTCCATAGGCCCTGCTGTCAGGATACAGGTCTTGTCCAGTATTGGATAAAAGCAGGTGCTTCCTTTCCATATTTAAATGTGCTTGAGGGTGCCTTGAAGGAAGCTGTTCTCGATGCAACTGAGAAAACTCCTCTCCGTCCGAACGCTGTCGAAACATTCGACGAGTACAACACGGGGACGAATACCGGGACGGGAGCGCCGTATTTCTTCTGGAATATTATCCCCGAAAGCGATGAGTGCGAAATATACGTTCTCCTTGCAGGAGGAGGATGTTCGCTTCCGGGAAAGTCTGCTGTGTTGATGCCGTCTCTCGGATACAAAGGTGTTGTTGACTTCGTACTTGACCAGACAGCTCTTTACGGCCCCAATGCCTGTCCTCCGCTTTTTATCGGAGTCGGTATCGGATCAACGAGCGAGATAGCTTCTCTTAATGCCAAGAAGGCGTTGATGAGAAGGGTCGGCTCACATAATGAAAACGGGAAAGTAAGAAAAATGGAAGAGCTTCTCTTTGAGGCGCTTGATAATATCGCAATAGGAGTTCAGGGACTCGGCGGTAAGGAGAGTATTATCGGTGTAAACATCGAGAATACAGTTCGTCATCCGGCAACTCTTGCAGTTGCTGTAAGCTACGGCTGCTGGAGCTTCAGACGGGGGTTGATTACACTCAGGAGAGATCTTTCATTCTTCTCTGATACACACCCCGGCTTCAAGGAGGGAAAGAATGATTGAAATGAGAGAAAAGGGAAAGGTGCTTGTCACACCGATTACTCTTTCCGATATATCTTCACTGCACTCCGGCGATATCATATGGATAGACGGTATTATTTTGACGGGAAGGGACAGTGTGCATTACAGAGTTGTCGAGGAGAACAGGATTCCGCCCGTATCTTTCAAGGATATGGTTCTCTATCATGCAGGTCCTATTGTTAAAAAGGACGGGGATGAGTACTCGGTTGTCGCATCCGGCCCGACTACAAGTATGAGAATGGAAAGACTTGAATACGGCTTTGTTGAGAAAACCGGAGTGAGGGTTATCGTAGGGAAAGGCGGTATGGGCGAAAACACAGAGAGGGCGTGCAGAGAGTTCGGCGCCGTACATTGTGTCTTTCCTGCGGGATGTGCAGTCATAGCAGCGGGTGAGATCTCCCGTGTAAGCGGGCGCTCCTGGGAAGACCTCGGTATGGCCGAGATGATATGGGCTCTTGATGTGAAGGAGTTCGGTCCTCTTGTTGTCTCGATCGATACATACGGGAATAACCTCTTCAAAGAGCGAAGAGCCCTTATTGATAAGCGTAAGGAAGAAGCGAAACTCAGACTCTACAGGGACGTTGAATTCATGGCATGATTAGAGCCAGTATTTCTCCATACGCTTTCTGAGTGAGAGCTTGTATTCTTCATAGTCCTTTATAGGTGAGAGTGCTACACCATCCTCCTCGGCGGCCTTTGCGACAGCCGGCGCCACCCATTCTATGACTCTTCTGTCAAAAGGCTTCGGGACAAGATAGTTTCTTCCGAATGTGAAGTTCTCGCCGCCGTATGCCTGTCTCACTTCGTCGGTGACACTCTCTCTTGCAAGCGAAGAAAGAGCAAATGCTGCTGCCTTCTTCATGTTTTCCGTTATATCGGAGGCTTTTACATCGAGGGCTCCGCGGAAGATGAAGGGGAAACCGAGTATGTTGTTTATCTGGTTGGGGTAGTCGCTCCGTCCTGTCCCCATGATTACATCGCTTCGTACCGAAAATGCCTCTTCGGGAGTGATTTCAGGCTCCGGATTGGCCATGGCGAATACAATCGGGTTGGGCGCCATCGAGAGGAGCATGTCGGGCTTGAGTAATCCTTTTGCAGATACTCCCATGAACATATCAGCTCCGACTACAGCCTCCCTGAGAGTGCGGGCATTGCTCTCTGTGGCAAGTTCTTCGTGTACAGACGGCATATTCGGTCTTCCCTTGTAGATGACACCATCTATGTCGGTCATTATGAGATTCTCCTTCCTCACACCGAGGGAGAGAAACATCTTTGCGCATGAGCATCCTGCGGCTCCTGCACCGGAGAAAACGACCTTCATGTCCTCGAGTTTTCTTCCTGTTATCACAGCGGCATTCATAAGTGCGGCAGAGGCGATGATGGCCGTTCCGTGCTGGTCGTCGTGGAATACCGGGATGGAACAGCGCTTTTTAAGCTCCTTTTCGATATAAAAACACTCGGGTCCCTTTATATCTTCCAGGTTGATTCCTCCGAATGTCGGCGATATTGCCTCTACGATGGATATGAACTTCTCGGGATCTTTTTCATCCACCTCGATATCGAAAACATCTATATCGGCAAAACGCTTGAAGAGTACTCCTTTCCCTTCCATTACGGGCTTGGAGGCAAGTGCTCCTCTGTTTCCGAGACCGAGTACGGCCGTTCCGTTCGAAATGACTGCGACAAGATTTCCCTTATCTGTATATCTGTAGGCGTTACTCTTTTCTTTGTCTATTTCTAGTACGGTTGCAGCAACACCCGGTGTATAGGCAAGGGAGAGATCCTCTGCATTTCTGCACGGCTTTGACGGTATGACCTCGACCTTTCCCTGTCTTCCTTCCTCATGATATCTCAATGCTCTTTCTTTCAAGTTTTCCATTTTTTGTCCTCTTTTTCATTTTACAGCAGAGAAGAGCATATCGACATCTCCTCCGCATATCATCGACAGGTCACCTTTCGCCGATAGATTGTAGTGGATTATTCTGCTCTCCTCATTATTCTTCCACATCCGTCTCAATTCATCCTCCGTCGCTTTCTCGACTGCGCCTCCACCCACTGTTCCGTAGAATTTATCTTCCAAAGGAGAGTAGAACATTTCGGAGCCGATCGAGCGCGGTGCCGAGCCGCTCTTTTCGATGATCCGGGCACATATCCCTTCTTTTCCCGAAACATCGGAAAGGTACTTATCGGATATCGTGAAAGCGGTTTTGATCTTCCTGAATACCGATATGATCTCCGCCACTACCGATACTGCAATCTCTTCAGGTGTTACTGCCGATATAGCAAGTCCTATCGGAGCATGAACTTTCTTCAGCTTCTCCTCTGAAAAACCTTCATTCCTAAGGTCTTCGAAAGTCCGGGCGACCTTGCCTTTACTTCCTATCATGCCGATGTAGGACGAGGGCTCTCCGAGACACCACTCGAGTGCCTTCCTGTCATACATATGACCATGCGTCATAATCACATAGTATGGTCTGAAGAATGAGTGAGGTTTTGAGAAGAATTCATCATACGGCATACATATTACTTCCGCCTCTTCAAAGCGTTCCCTGTTTGCCGTCTCTTCTCTTTCGTCTATGACAGTTACCTCCATTCTCAAAAGGCGTGCCATTTCGTAGAGCGCTTTGGCGACATGCCCAGCTCCGAATATTACGATGTGCGGTTCCGCCTTGATGTGTTCCTCTCTATATTCTTCAAGAGGGAATGGACTGTCCGAATAGATAATATCGCTGTTCTGTATAAGTGACACATACTTTCCATCCATCGATGTACGTCTCTCGACATCATCGTTTTTCAAAGCATTCAATAGTATCGGGTAATATTCAATCTTCATTGTTTTCTATTTCCTCAAGTGTTTTTAGTGTTGTCTCGATCTCTTCTCTTGTCGTAAACGGCCCGGGCGAGAATCTCAGCGTCCCCGTCGGGAAAGTATGGAGAGCCTTATGTGCCATCGGCGCGCAGTGTAGTCCAACTCTTGTCTCTATGTTTTCTCTCTCGAGTAAAAGAGAAGAAATGAGTGCTATGTCGTGCTTATCGGAGATAACAGATACGACGCTTGTACGCCTCTCGTCTGGTCCCGCTCCGACTATTGAGAGAGATGGTATCTTCATTATGCCTTCCATGAGAAGATAAGTCATTTTTTCAGTGTTTTCCTTCAACTGCTCCATATTCTCCAATGTATATTCCAAAGCAGTTTTTGTTCCGACAAGACCGGGTAGATTCTCCGTTCCAGCATTCAATCTGTCGGGAAGAGAGTGCGGAATCTCTATCGAGTCGCTTTCGCTTCCCGTTCCTCCTGCAACAAGGGGAGGAATGATCTCTGCTATATCCCTCCTTAAGAGTACACCTCCGACACCCTCGGGACCGAGAAATGACTTATGACAGGTAAAGCATATGCCCGAGAGATTATATTTCTCCATATCGAGAGGAACGAAGGGGGAGCTTTGCGCCGCATCCACGAAGAACATAAGGCCGTGTTTCTTTGTAAAGTAGGCCAGTTCCTCCAGGCTCTGTACAGCTCCGCTGACATTGGAGGCAATAGATGTGATTACGGCCCTTGTGTTATTTCTTAAGAGGCTCTCAAGTGAGGAGTAGTCGCTGTAGCCTTTCCTGTCGCACGGGATGAGGGAGAATTCTATTCCGCACTGTACAAGCGGCCTCATCACCGCATTATGCTCCGTTGACGATACGATTACATGGTCTCCTTTCCCGAGGAGTCCTTTTATCACAAAATTGATGGCCTCGGTAACATTCTGTGTAAAACATACGGCCTCCGGATGATTGTAGGAGTAGAGATTACATATCATCAGACGGAGTGTGTAGATGGTATCGAAAAGAGAGTAGGAGAGGGCACTCTCCGTTCTGTTCGGATTTACAACACCGTTCTCAATGAACTTTTTTACGGCGTTCCCCACCCCGGGAGCCTTGGGCCATGATGTAGCGGCATTGTCGAGATATATTCTATGCATAGCGCAATATTAGCATAAGAAAGTGAGGAAAAAAACAGAAAAAAGCCATTGTATTATGTAAAATATCATGGATATAATAGAGCCACTATGAAATTTACTAAAGAAAAACGTAATCTCGCTGTTGCGGGACTGGTTGTGGGCGCCCTTGCGGTAATATTGACTGCATTCGGCAACCCTAAGAACATGGGATTCTGTATCGCATGTTTCGTTCGTGACACGGCAGGTGCATTGAAGCTCCATAATGCCGGGGTTGTACAGTACGTAAGACCTGAAATCATCGGTATCGTACTGGGATCATTCATCATTTCCCTTATAAAGGGTGAGTTCAAGCCGCGAGGAGGCTCGAGTCCGTTCACAAGATTCATTCTCGGTTTCTTTGTAATGGTCGGAGCTCTCTCATTCCTGGGGTGTCCTCTCAGAATGGTCCTCAGACTTGCAGGCGGAGACCTCAATGCTCTTGTCGCTCTCATCGGTTTTGCTGCAGGTATTTTTGTCGGATGTATCTTCCTTCAGAATGGTTTCTCTCTTGGAAGAGCATATAAACAGAATAAGATCGAAGGCGCAGCACTTCCGGGAATCAACATTATTCTCCTTATCCTCTTTGTTGCTGTTCCTTCACTCTTCGTTTTCAGCGAAAAGGGACCGGGCAGCATGCATGCTCCAATCATAATGAGCCTTGCTGCCGGACTCATCGTTGGAATAATGGCACAGAGAACAAGACTGTGCATGGCAGGCGGAATCAGGGATCTTATCCTCGTGCAGGATTCAACTCTCTTCTTCGGCTCCCTTGCAATCTTTGTTGCCGCTCTCATCGGTAACCTCATTACCGGTAACTTCAATTTCGGTTTCACCGGACAGCCCGTTGCACAGACAAACTGGGTATGGAACTTCCTGGGTATGCTTCTTGTCGGTCTTGCTTCCGTCCTTCTCGGCGGTTGTCCTCTCCGTCAGCTTGTCATGGCAGGCGAGGGTTCTTCCGACAGTGCAGTTACGGTACTTGGGCTTCTTGTCGGTGCTGCATTCGTCCATAACTTCTCTCTTGCCGGCAATGCAACGGACAACGGACCGAATACATATGGTAAGATAGCTGTTATCGCAGGAATACTTGTCGCTGTTCTTATCGGTGTAATCAACTCGAAGAGAAAGGAGAATTGAAGATGAAAGAAATAGACTGCAGAGGACTCAGCTGCCCCGAACCCGTCATCAATACAAAGCGTGCACTCAAGGAGAGTCCATCCGGCTGTATTGTTCTTGTAGACAACAGAGTTCCACTTGAAAATATCACTAGATTTGCATCCGCTATGGGTTATAATGCTTCTTCTGTAGAGAAGGACGGCGAGTGGACAATCACGATAAAGAAATAAGTTATGTAGCAACGTTCCAGAACCATTACGGGGCGTTGCTTTTCAAGAAGAAACTGGGAGAGAATTGTACGCTGAAACCTGTTCCGAGGGTGCTTTCGTCATCGTGCGGAACTGCGGCTTTCTTTTCTCTCCCTTTCTCTCATGATATGGTAAACGAGTATCTTGAGGGAGTGTTTGCCGAAGAGGACGGCAGATACAGGAGGATATATGGAGAAGAGTGAAAAGCGTCTGACACAGATGGTCAAGACAAGCGGATGCGCTGCAAAGCTTCCGCCGGCACTGCTTCACAGCGTTATCGACAACCTCCCGGTTATGCATTCGGATAGACTTCTCGAGGGGTTCGAGAGTGCGGATGATGCACTTGTCTTCCGTGTTACCGATGATATAGTGTCCGTACAGACAGTGGATTTCTTTCCTCCAATGGTCGACGATCCGTTTACATTCGGAGAAGTTGCGGCAGCCAATGCGCTGAGCGATATATATGCAATGGGGGGAGAACCCAACGTTGCTATGAATCTCTTATGCTTCCCAGCGTGCCTTCCTCTTTCCGTAATGGATCAGATCCTCCGCGGAGGAATAGAGAAGGTTAAAGAGGCAGGTGCCGTGATTGCAGGCGGACACACGATCTCTGACCCGACACCGAAATACGGACTCTGTGTCACATCTTTCATGCATAAGGATGATATCTGGTCGAACACGGGAGCAAGAGAGGGGGACGTTGTTGTCCTGACTAAGGCTCTCGGCGTCGGAATCATCAACACCGCAAATAAAGGCGGGGAGGCTGAAGAGGATGCCGTGAAGGCTGCAGTTGATTCGATGACAAGACTCAATAAAAGAGCACGCGATACGGCGCGAAGCTTGAAGGTGCATGCTGCTACCGACATAACGGGATTCTCTCTAATGGGACACAGCACGGAGGTTGCAAACGGATCGGGTGTTACCATCGTCATAGACAGTACCTCTCTTCCCGTCCTTCCTACAGCTCTCGAGCTTGCACGCTTCGGCTTTCTTCCCGAGGGCATGTATCATAATCTTGATTACGTTGCGCCATATGTTAATTTCTCATCGTCTCTACCTCAGAATATGAAGGATCTCTCTCTCGATCCCCAGACAAGCGGAGGACTATTATTGACAATGCCGGAGGAGGATGCAGTCGTTTTCAAGAACAATTACAGCGAAGACTACGTCAGGATAATAGGCGAAGTAAAGAAAAGAGGCGAGTGGGCGGTTGAATTAAAATAGAATGTTGCAACAAAACGCAACATTTTCTCTTGCTAACTCATATCTTTAATGATAAATTGTTGACGTACCAAAAAAGTGGAGGGCCTAAAAATGGCTAAAAAAACAAAATCGGAAATTAAGGCTAGAATAGCCAAGCTCAGAGGCTTGGATATTTCCAAGATGTATCTAAATGATTTCTACCTCACATGGGATAAGACAGATGATGAAATTGCAGCTGTTTTTGAGGTTGCTGAGATTCTCAGAGGATTGAGAGAAAACAACATCTCTACAAGAGTATTCGACTCCGGACTCGGCATCTCCGTATTCCGCGACAACTCGACAAGAACACGTTTCTCTTTCGCATCAGCTTGTAACCTCCTCGGTCTTGAAGTTCAGGATCTCGATGAGAAGAAGAGCCAGATTGCACACGGCGAGACAGTCAGAGAGACAGCTAACATGATCTCCTTCATGGCTGATATCATCGGAATCAGAGACGATATGTATATCGGAAAGGGACACACATATCAGAAGACAGTTGCTGACAGTGTACAGGAAGGTTATGACAAGGGTATTCTCGAGCAGAGACCTACAATCGTCAACCTCCAGTGTGATATCGACCACCCGACACAGACAATGGCAGATATGCTCTCAGTCATCAACTACTTCGGCGGTGTCGAGAACCTCAAGGGCAAGAAAGTTGCCATGACATGGGCTTATTCACCATCTTATGGTAAGCCGCTCTCCGTTCCCCAGGGCGTCATCGGACTCTTCACAAGATTCGGTATGGACGTAGTACTTGCTCATCCGGAAGGATATGATGTAATGCCTGAGTGTGAGGAAGTTGCAAAGAAGAATGCAGCAGCAACAGGCGGATCATTCACAAAGGTCAAGACAATGGAAGAGGCATTCAAGGATGCAGATATCGTCTATCCGAAGTCATGGGCTCCGTTCGCTGTAATGGAAGAGAGAACAAAGCTTGTTGAAGAGAAGAAGTTCGACGAACTCGATGCACTTGAGAAGAGATGTCTTGAGAACAATGCAAAGTTCAAGAACTGGGCATGCACAGAAGAAATGATGGCTAAGACAAAAGACGGCAAGGCTCTCTATCTCCACTGTTTACCGGCAGACATCACAGGTGTCTCATGTAAGGAAGGTGAGGTTGATGCATCTGTATTCGACAGATATATCGAGCCGCTCTATAAGCAGGCATCATATAAGCCTTATGTTATCGCAGCAATGATCATGCTTGAAAGATTCAAGGATCCTGCTAACCTTCTCGAGAAGCTTCTCAACGAAGGTGACGAGAGAGTAAAGTCAGATAACTAAGCTCATTTATGTATATACGGGTGTCCCGGAGAAATCCGGGGCATTTTTGTCTCTTTACCCTTTCCTTTGGCCCGTTTCAACCTTATCTTTTCCATTGGAGGCAGGTATGAAGAAAATCATCATCATTGCGCTTGTGGCACTTCTGGCCGTTATCATCGTATTCAATTGTTTTTCGACTGTAGGTACTACCGAGCGTGGTATTATGGTCACTTTCGGAAAGGCGGGTGAGGAGGTTCTGAATCCGGGACTGCACTTCACGATACCTTTTGCACAGACTATCAGGAAATATTCTCTTGCACCAGTCAACTATGAGATAGACTTCTCGATAGGCTCCGACGGCGCTGTGACGAACGATATGCAGACTGTCGGGCTCACGGCAGATGTCTTCTGGATGTATGATGAAGAAAGACTCTATGATGCTGTGACCAAATACACCGAGTCGTCTCTCAAGAGTGCAATCGAAAAGACCATGCTTGCCTCTGTAAAGGAATCTGTGGGTAAGTACACCATCTATCAGATTGTCGAGAACCAGGAGAAGATCTCTCAGGAGATATCATCATCCCTCACAAGCAAGATGAGCATCTATCCTATCGTCATCAACCAGATTGCGATATCGAACTGGGACTGGAGCCCGGCATTTGACGAGCAGATAGCCGAAACCATGAAGACAACCCAGCAGGTAAAGATAGCAGAGCAGGAGCTCCAGATAACCGAGCAGGAAGCTCAGAAACAGATTAAGGAAGCCCAGGCAGAGCAGGAGGCTACGGTCATAAGAGCCAACGCAGAGAAGGAGAAGGCGCTTATAGAAGCCCAGACCAAACTTGAGACAGCCAAGCTTGAAGCTGAAGCAAAGAAGGTCCAGGCTGATGCCGAGGCATACTACAACCAGAAGCTCTCGGAGAATCTTGAAGTAGAGCTTGCCTTGAGAGAACTCGAAGTCAAGACGAAGGAGATAGAGAAGTGGGACGGTAAGTACGTCTCTACATACCAGTACGGCCCGATTCCTGTGACAAGCGGATCTCTCATAGGACCGTCGACGGATAATTAGAAGGAGAGGGGTGGATTGAGGCCGCCCCCTACGCTTTTATAATCTCACTGCACTTAGCAATTTGTCAGCTAGAACGAGGTACCCATATTCTCCACTATTCAGTTTTCGAAATGGTGTCATTGTTTTAAGTTCTTTATTTATAAGATTTTCTTTTTTTAAAACATCATAATCAGGCGATTTATTAAATGGTTCATTTGTTAGAAGACATGTTGCAGTATAGATTATCTTAGGAGCCTTTTTCGAGGCAATTTCCATCGAAAACCTTGCATCAAAGATATGATTGGCAACCTCTTTTATACCTCGTAGATAAGATTGATAATCATCGGAAGATGTTTTCCCTCGTGAGCCTATGCAAATTGCTGCACGGATTGTATCTTTTAATGCATCTTCTGGCTTTGCAGGGCTTCGTCTATATCTAAGTTCAGCTTCAGATACACTGTTGTAAGTTTTTCTTACCTTTTCAAAATCTTCAATTTTGTCTATTAGTAAGCTTATATCATAAAATTGTTTTATAACTTCTTGATCTTTGTTTTTTCGAAGGGGAACGCCTGTTGTGTAT
>CAVHKW010000085.1:0-19815 GCA_963636745.1 uncultured Oscillospiraceae bacterium
GCGCGAGTGGGAATCGAACCCACAAGAGGATTTCCTCGGCAGATTTTGAGTCTACTGCGTCTACCAATTCCGCCATCACGCCGAACACTTGGGATTTTAACAGAAAGGATTATCTTTAATCAAGTTGAATGTGCTGTTGAGAAAGTATATCATTGAGAACATGAAGAGGTTTCTTTTTCTATTAATTGTCATAGCTCTTTGTGTTTTCTCGATTTCTGCAGAGGAAGCGGAGGTTGTTGAAGATGAGTTCCTGAAGGAGATTCTTATCTCCGATGTACCTGTTGTCTACGGTGATGACAATTTCAGAGAAAGGATACTTGCACGGACTGAGGGAAAGCGTGATCCTATCGGCCTTGTCCTGACGGGAGGCTCTGCACGTGCCTGCGCTCATATAGGAGTACTCAAGTACCTCGATGAGATCGGGCTTGAACCTGACTTCATTGTCTCGAACTCGATGGGATCCATCATCGGGATGTTATATGCTGCAGGTGTGAGCCCGGAAGAGATAGAGGAGATTTTGAATGTCGGCGACATCTCGTCATACTTCTCACTCAATCTTCCGACTAAGGGCGGCTTCTTATCTGCCGACGGTTTCAAAGCTTTGATTGATTACATAGTAGGAAAGGATTACAGACTTGAAGATACAGAGATTCCTGTTATGGTTGTTGGTGATGACCTTATCAGCAAGAGGGAAGTCAGAATAACCGAGGGTCCGTTCTCCGAGATAATGATAGGATCCTTTGCGCTTCCTGTTTATTTCGGGCCTTATAAGTACAACGGACACCTCCTTATCGACGGGGGATGTATTTCCCTTGCCCCGATAGACGCTGCATACGAATACAGCGACACAGTCATTCTTTCCACGACATTCTATGATGCCGACTCCGTCAACCTCTATAACCCCGTGACTGTCCTCAACTCCTCGTTCGATATCGGGAAGAGGCAGAATGCTTCAAGCGAGCTCAAGAAGTATTCTTCTCTTATCTGGATAAGGTGCGATGTCGAGAAGTTTTCGTTCATGGCATTCTCGAGTGCGAGCGAGATGGCCCGGATTGGGTATGAAAGTGCTGCTTTACTCTCCGATGAGCTTAATGATCTTTATAAAGAAGGACGTGATGTTAAAGATTCAGAGGATATTTCCTCACGTATCGAAGATTTAAAGCAGAGCCTCGGGTATTTCGGAAGAATCAAGGCAAGCTCTGCAACATCCCTTCTCGGGATAGAACTTCTTGCCCTCAACGGCGATTTCTCACCTCACTTCTTAAAGAACAGCATGACGACGGGGCTGAAGTACGAGTTTTTATTCTCGTCGTTCGACTTCTCGCTTCTTGCGGGGCTCGGAAGCAACTCACAGAATCTTGCATCCTCCGAGATGTTTTTGACGCTCGGTGCCGAGATGGAGTGGTACATACTCTCCAATCTCCGTGTTAAAGCTGAAAGCTATTTCGATTTTCTCCGTCCTTCTTCATACTTCTATCCCTTCTTCAATGCCAGGGAAAGCATTGATTATTACATCATTTCCTCTGACAGTTTCACACTCTCTTTCCAGGAGAGCATAGAGTATGCCAATGATTATAATAAAGGTGAGGGGTCTACAGGAGAGGGCTCTGTGCTTGCTGCAATCGTGCAGGCAGATTATGACGGAGGAAGATTCAATATCGGGGGAGACTTTGCCTATCTTCTCACATCCGACAGCTTCTTGAGTAATCCCCGTAACTATCTCCAGGGAACGCTCAAGTGCGGTTATGACATAACAGATGTCATTTACACGACAGTAAGCGTGAGAGGAAGATTCAGCGTGGACGGAAAGGGCAGTGTCCCTGTCTTTATCTACGACAACTTCACATCGGGAACAACATCCTACGGGGCGACTGCACTCAGGACAAACAGCTCTCTTTTCAATATCTTCATGGATGCCAGAGTTGGTATGAAGCTTCTCTCCTCCCCGACATTCGGAGAGTTCCTCATCTTCAACAAGACAAGCTTCGGCCTTTATTTCTCGTCTCTCTCCACACGTGAGAATCCGTTCAATTTCTCCGTGGGACTTGAAGCGAAGTCGGAGCTATCTCTCATAGGGCTTGTTAAGCTTCCGACTACGTTCCGTATCGGATACGAAAAGGGAGAGAATCTGAAGAGTCACGTGACAGCATCTCTCTCCTTCTCGTCGTCGTTCTAACTTATTTGGAGTGTTTTCTTATCCATTCCTCATCTTCATCGGTGAGGGATGTGTCGATGTCACTCTCGTCTTTCTCTCTTATCTCTTCAGGTATTACGGTCTTGAAATCGGGTTTCTTTTCAAATTCGGGCATTGCCGTTCCCGCCTTGACTTCGGGCATCTCCTTTCTTATAAGAACACCAGGATCCTCTTCAACTGCAGCCATGAGGCCCCATCTGGTATCCTTGTCCTCGACATATGCAATCAAGGTGTCGATTTGTGCTTCCGTGTAGATTGATGTGTTGATGAGCTGGACGTTTGTCTTTATGGCCTTGAGACTCTTTGCAGCGTTCTCCCATTCCCCGTAGTGAAGATAGACAAATGCCTGATGAAGATAGGGGTCGATGAACTGAGGCTTGATGAGAGAGAATAGCTTCTCAAGCTTTGCTCCGCACTTCGCCCATTCGGAGAGGGATAGATAGTAGGACGCTTCAAGATCGAGCACAGCAACTTCATTGAGACCGAGCTTCTTGCTCTCTTTCAATAGTTTCTCGAATTCTTTGTACATTCCCTTTTCTAGATAGAATGTAAGGAGATTAATAAGAAGGTTTCTGTCTCTGTAGCCTGTCTCATAGACAGTTGTTGCTGTCTCTATGGCCTTGTCGAGATCTCTCTTCACCCAATAGTACATACTGAGTGATATCCCGGCTGTCGCCTTTATCTTCTTATCGGAGGAGTTTACGTATTCCTCGAGAATCTCCTTTCCCTTCTCCTTGTCGCCGTATTGGACAAAGAGTGTTGCGGCAACCACTTCCGACTGGGGATCGACGCCTCTCTTTACGGCTTTCTCAAGATAGGGCATGGCCTTGTATATGTCGGGATTGCTGCTCTTGAGGTACTTTGATGCCTTTGAATAATAGACGGCACCGATGCTGTTAATGAGGAGAAGTATGAAAGAGAGGGCGAAGAGGGCGGCTCCCAGCCATTTTATATTTGAATTACTCAAGATCAGGTATATGCCACCTATCATGAGTGCCATCACAACATAATTGAATATTTTTCTTTTCTTTTCCTTTGTGGTCATTTTTTCCTCTATGTGGAGTATTTTCCTTTTTTAATAAATAATAGCGTTATCGGGAATGTAGAACAATGGAAAAAAAGATTTTGCTTCATGTCTGCTGCGGGCCGTGTGCCACATCATCAATCAAGAGACTTATTGACGAGGGGTGGACGCCTGTGCTCTATTTCTCCAATTCGAATATCTATCCATATGAGGAATTCGAGAAGAGATATGAGAACCTTCTCATAGTTGCGTCTCATTACTCCCTCAGGGTCATTAAGGAGAAATATGACCATGAAGCGTGGAGAGAGTGGGTTAAAGGGCTCGAAGAAGAGAAGGAGCACGGTTTAAGATGTTCAAAATGCTTTGCCTTCAATCTAAAACTCGCAGAAAAGAAGGCGAAAGAAGAAAATATTGAACATTTCACTACAACATTGACTGTCTCAAGATTCAAGAATAGTGCTACTATCTTCCATGAAGGCGAGACTCTCGAGGGATTTGAAAAGATTGATTTCAAAAAGAAGGACGGGTTCGCCGAATCGTGCAGAATGTCAAAGGAAATGGGGCTCTACAGGCAGAGTTACTGCGGCTGCGAGTTCTCGATGAGGAAGGAAGATGCTGAAAAAACTCTATAAGATTTTCTCCAGCAGAATGTTCTGGATGCTGATCTTCTTCGGCGCCCAGATCGCCCTGATTCTCTACTTCGTGCTGTGGTCGGCAATGGGGAAGCAGAACTACGTCTTTTTTCTCGCTCTCTCGATGGTCATGGCGGTAATCATCATCACGAGAAAGGAAAACAATGCCTACCGCCTTATATGGATGTTCGTGCTTGTCATCTTTCCCTTCTTCGGAGGCGTCTTGTATCTTCTCTTCGCCAACAAGAAGATAGGTGCATTATCGGAAAGCAAGGTTGCAGATTTCAGAAAGCGCATCCCCGACGATACATCGTTCAGATTGACCAATGAAGACGAAGAGCTCTATTCGCTCTCTCCCGTATACAAGAGACAGAGTGAATACGTGAAGAACATGACGGGGTTCTCCGCCTACAAGAAGACATCCGTTACATACTTCTCCGACGGTGAGGATTTCTTCCAGGACCTTTTGAAAGAGGTGGATAAAGCCGAGAAGTTCATCTTCATCGAGTATTTCATAATAGACCAGGGAAAGTGGTGGAAGAGGATACTTGAGAAGTTGAAGAAGAAGGCCCAGGACGGTGTTGATGTCCGCGTCGTCTTTGATGATATGGGCTCGATAACCGTACTTCCCCTCCACTACGAGAGAACACTCCGCAGCTACGGCATAAGAGCGATTGCATTCAATAAGATAAGGCTTCATATAAACCCGAGACTCAATTTCCGCGATCACCGTAAGATCTTCAATATCGACGGAAACATATGCTACACGGGCGGTGTCAACATGGCCGATGAATATGCCAATGATTACATCAAATTCGGCTATTGGAAGGATGATGCCGTGAAGCTCGTTGGAGAAGGTGTCTGGAACGCGACACTAATGTTTCTCCGTAACTGGGACTGCATAACGAGGGAGGAGGACAATCTCGCATCTTTCGGCCCGACTGTCAAAGCTAACGACGACGGCTACATACAGATGTTCGATGACAGTCCCCTTGACGGTAAGACGATTGCAGAGGATACATATCTTCAGATCATCAACAACGCAAAGAGATACCTCTGGATCACGACGCCATATCTTATTCTTGACGAGTTGATGGAGAGTGCGCTCATAATCGCATCGAAGAGCGGGGTCGACGTCAGGATAATCACACCCCACTATCCCGATAAGAAGAGCGTCTTCGAAGTAACACGCTCCAACTATGACACGCTTCTCCGTTATGGTGTGAAGATATATGAGTTCATCCCGGGCTTCATACATTCGAAGAATTTCATAGCAGATGACGAGATAGCTGTTGTAGGGACAACCAACCTAGACTACAGATCATTCTACCTTCACTTCGAGCTCTCCGTGCTCTTCTTCCGTTCCTCCGTCATCGAGGATTTGAAGAACAACTTCACCTCGACTCTTGCTCTCTCTAGCGAGATCCATGTAGGGGATGAAGGGCGGCTTCCGCTCTACAGACGAATATTCCGTAAGGCCGCGAGAATAATGTCGCCGCTTTTCTAATTTTGTTGACGCACGGGGGGTGGTGTAGTTAAATAGTTTCTATGGGTAGAAACAAGAAGGTTGTTATAGATGAAGAGGAGAGAAAACGGGGTAAGGAGGAGCTTTATTCCATTCTGCTCTCCATTAAAAGTCCCGAGGAACTCGACAGTTTCCTCGATGACATGCTCACCAACAATGAGATAGATGACATAATACAGCGTTATCTTTTAATGGATGACCTATGGACGGGTAAGTCCCAGCGTGATATAGCATCATCGCGTTCCATGAGCCTATGCCGCATTACGCGCGGAAGCAGAATGCTAAAGAAAAAGAACGGCTTCATGAGAAAATGGTTCGATGCAAAGTATGATGATTTCACCCACATCTAGTTTTCACATCCTCTCTCTTGTAGTATTATCCCGGACGTGGAAAAAAACAGAAAAGAGATAATTCAATTAATCAAATATCTGGCGCTCGGTCTCTCCGTCACCATTCTCCAGTTTATACTTGTCAACATATTCCCTTTTGTCTTCTCTTCCTGGAAGGAGAGCCTTCCGGGCTTTCTCGCATCTGTCTTCAGTGAGCGTACAATGGGGGAGGGAAACAGCAACTGGGGTTATGTAATGACCTTTTTCCTCTCGAATCTACTTGCAAACATATACGGCTACTTCATCAACCGTAAGACAGTCTTCCATTCCGATTCCCCCACATGGTGCTTTGTTGTCTTCATCCTTGTCATGTCGTCGTTAATACTCTTCTCGACATGGCTTCAGGGAGTTATAGCAAATGCGGTGGAAGGAAGCGGCGGTTTCTTCGTTCCGTACAGAAACACGATTGCTGCTGCATGCTGCGGTTTCATGCAGAATCTGATTGTCTATCCAATGGAGAAGTTCGTGCTCCTGAGAGAGAAGAAATAGTTCTTCTATTCCTCTTCAATGTTGTTCAAATAATCCCTGAGTTCCTTGATAAAGGCTCCTGCGTCCTCTCTTGCGACTGAAAGGTTCGTCTTTGTGATACCTTCCTCTATGAATGTCGAAATATCTTCTGCACGAGAGAAGAGGAGCCTCTTTTTCTCCTTCATCGTAAGGACCATTCCGACCTTGATCATTAACTCTGTGTCGGCGTGGATATAAGGGGCGGTAAGAGTCAAGTAATGAGTTTTTGCTGTGTCTTCACCGAGGTGCCTGAAAAGATTGAGTGTTTCGCTGTTGAGCTGCTGCAGCCTGGATCTTATCAGGGTCACTTCGATAAGCCAGTGAATGGAGGCGTTGTATACTTCGATGTCTCCGATGTTTCCGGGTGCGTGGGAGTACGGGATACCCGCATCATCGCACTTGAAGTTGGGCTTGTAGACAAATTCATTTTCGTAACAGGAGAAAAGAAAGAGCGTTACAAGTAGTTCGATCTTGATAGGTGTCTGGATGAACCAGAATGCTCTGTTGTCCTTCTTCCCGTCGGCAACCTCCCTGAGGTATTCGGCAAGGATTTCCTTATCGAGCGAATATGATGCCATGATAGCCGGTATCTTCGTGTTGTATCCTATAGTGGAGAGGTCTTCCTTCTCTCTGAAGGAGATTATCAAACTCTCGAGTTCGGGCGGAAAGGATCCTGTCTCCTCGAAATAGAGCTTTTCACTTTCCTTTGCTTCTTCGCTGATTTTGAAATGGTACTCTCTCAACGCAGAGAGGAAATCCTTCCTGTTTCTATTGATCGAGAGAAGCATGACCGATGAGTGCTCCACAGTAATGAAGCCTGTCAGCTGCAGAACCCTGAATACTGTATTCCCGTAATCGTTGAAGGCCGATGTCTTGTTTGTGACCTTCCCATGCTTTTCATCGACTTCGCTGTACTTGAGAAGAATATATTGATACGTCAAATCCTCGTCCGTTCCGAATGAGTTTCCGGTGATTTCTTTGATGTATTCTTCAACGTTTCCATCATCGGAAAAGAGGGAGAGGAGAAATTGGTTCTTCGACATCTTTCTCCCTGAAGCATTCAACTTCTCTATGGCCGAGAGTACGAAATCGAAATAGTTGAAATCATTCAAAACACGCCTGTACGGGCTTTTACGCCAGAATCTCATACTCTGGAGCGCAAATGCCTCCGAGAGCGTTATACGCTTAGAAACAACAGCTTTTGCGACAGGGGAGAGCAAGAGCTTCTCCCTGTACTGTGAGTAGATGAAACCGAATTCGGAGAGCGTCTTTAAATATCGTGTGAAGGCCGCTTCATAGCCGGTAGGAAAACCCCACTCGTTGTTGTGTCTATTGTTATTGACTATGTACTCTCTCATGAAGAGAGGATCTTTCTGTTCTTCCTCAGTCAATTTCAGTGAGGTGAGCACACCGTCGAGATAGAGCTCGACATATATATCGAGAATGCACTCCGAGTCGAGTGTACGTCCTTCGTATTTCGAGAGGGTTGAAAGAATCTCTTCGTAGCGCTCCGGGTTACGGACGGCAACTTCAAGAGACATCTCTTTGTACAGTCTTGGTCTATGTTTTGTGCCGGCCAATTTCTACTCCTTCAATTGTGTACGTATAACTCAATACTATCATCTTTAATAGAGTTGTCATTAAAGCTGATGTAGTTACTTGAGATTTTCTCGACAGAGTATGCTTTTGCCCATTCCCGGAATATGGAATTCTCTTTTCCTTTGTGCTTTACGAGATTCGTAATACCGAAGCGGACACCCTTCTCATTGAGTGTGTCGAGGCATTCATAGAGCTCCCTCTCCTCTTTCTCGTTCCAGAGCTTATTGTATTCACTCATTGAAATCAAATACGGAGGATCGCAGTAGACAAAGTCTTTCTCTCCGAGGTCGAGATCAGTCATGAACGCTCTGAAGTCATTGATTGAGAACTTGATGTTCCTCTCTTTCTGCTTCTCGTAATAACCATTCAACGCGTTATATACATTCTTGTTGAAATCGACATTCCCGACGGGAAGGTTAAATTCTCCCTTCCTGTTGAAGCGGATCATGTGGTTGAAGCCGTAAATCAGAAGAAGATAGAGTTTATAATCATCCTTCTGTCCCTCGCTGTTGAAGTCATTTCTGAGAGATGTATATGCCTCTTTGTTATATCGTGAGTAGTATGTTTTCGGGTATTCCTTCCGGAGCTCTACGGGAACATCGTCTCTTAAATAAGAGCAGGAGAGACCGTAGTTATCGATGAGGGAGAAGAGAGTATTGAAGAAGCGGTCCTTCTCTTTCATCTCCCTGAGGAGAAAACTATGGAGTCTTATTACATAAGGGTTCACATCGTTTAAAAGATAGCGCTCAGCTTCAACCTGGAGCTGTGAGGAGCCTCCGCCGTAGAACGGCTCGACATAGGTCTTTATCTCTTCCGGAATATATTTCAGAAGCTGACTTACAAGCTTGTATTTGTCGCCGACATAGAAGAATGGGGATCTAATCATTCTTTTCCCCCACCTTTGTAATGAATAGATATTCCTCATGGTCTTCGAGATTGGTTTTTCCCGCATTGAATGCCTTATGTTCTTTGTGATGGATGGTGGTCTTTCCTTTTTTCATAAGGAGCTCTGTGATATCTTCAAGAGTCATCTTGTTTCTGCTCGAACTGCTTCTGCTGTTGTATGTATTGTTGTATGAGACAACGAGGTACTTTGCATCGAGGGAGTAGATGAGATCCTTGAAGGTGTCGAGAGCCTTTGTTTTGCAGTACTCGCTCATATTCTCTTCTTTCGGCTTCAACGCAGTCCCGAAGAGGGTGGGGTTATCCCACTTGGTGAGAGTTTCAAGAACATGATAGAAGCGGCTGTACTGCCTCGAGGAATAGGGGGGATCTATGTAGACGATGTCGCTTTTTATCCCGCTTTTCGCAAGGTGGTTTGCGTCCTCTCTGTAGATTGTTATATCTCTCGCGTCATCCTTTGTTTTGATTATCGGATTCACAAGTTCGAATTTGAAAGAGCTGCGTACATTATCTTTCTTGATGTATGCATCATAGTGGCCGCATGTGTTTGCTGCACGGTCGGCGGAGAAGAGCAGGGACGAGAGAAGAATCGCGTATTCCTTTTCGTTGAGCTGCACTCTGTTCTTTTCGATGTCGTTTCTTATTTCTCCTATGATAAGTGAATCCCCGAGAGAGAAGAACTTTCCTCCGTAGTTGATTGAAGCAAAGTTAGGCTTTATATTCTTTTCCTCCAGAGTCAGATATTTTGAATAGTACTTATATATCTTCTCTTCAGAGTAGTCTTCTTTTGAAAAGAAAGCCTTGAATATGATCTCGTTTGAATAGAGGAAATCGTTGATGATGAATTTCTTGTAAAGGGGAAGAGCTGCAGCTGTTACAACGCCCGTTCCGGCAAAGATGTCAAAGAAAGATGATGCATCTCTGCATTCTTTTCTTACCAACTCGAAAATCCAGTCAAGGAGTTTGCTCTTGCAGCCTGTATACCTGCGGTTATTTATATCGAAAGCCATGTTTTCCTCACCCGTAAAGGATAGAACAAGGCCGTTGTTTTGTCCATCGGATTTCTCCATCGCACCTTGTTTTCTTCCCTGGACCAGCTCATCTCTTATGCGGGTCTATGATGCCTTCATATATGACTTCCAGGGTGTAGACAAGATGCTCTCATGCATAGATAAGGCAATATTTCAAGATGACAATATCTTAGTTTTTCAGCGAACCTATCGGCACAACAATGACACCGTCGGGTCGCTTATAAGCCATGCTTCCTACTGCCGTAAGCACCATCAGAAATGACGGAGAGCTCATCTTTGTGCAGTCGATATTCTCCGAGAGCTTCTTGAGAGATTCAGCGCCTTTTTCAATATTGCTGTCTCCTCCGAGCTTGATTTCTATTAGTCCGTATTTACCGTTCCAGCAGTGTATTACAGCATCACACTCGAGCCCTGATTTATCCCTGTAATGGTAAACATCTGCATCTATGGCGTCAGCATAGACTCTGAGATCTCTCACAGCAAGAGTTTCGAACAAAAACCCCATTGTCTCTAGGTTTGATACAAGATCTCCCGGACCGAGACGGAGAGCTGCAGTTGCAATTGACGGGTCAATGAAATATCTTGTGTCGGAGGTTCTTATTGCCGTCCTGGATCTCAAATTGGGATTCCAGGCCTCCATATCTTCGATAACGAATATCTTCTTTAATGCCGTAATGTAAGATGAAATAGTGTTTCTGGATGGCTTTGGTGTTTTGTTGGCGGTTATGTCATCCATGAGAGCTTCTATCGTAACCTGGGAGCCCTGACTGCGGGCAAGAGCCTTCAGGAGGCGTCTTACAAGCGAGCTGTTTTTCTTGACTCCATCAACTCTTGAAACGTCCTCTTTTATGATGGCTTCCACATAGTCGATCGACTGCCTTAACGCCACCTCTTTCTTTACGTCAAGTGCAAGGGGCCATCCTCCTCTGCAGATAAGAAATGCAATGTCGTTGAGAGAGAGGGATGCATTTCCCCTGACCATGTATTGAGGATTATCGAAGAGGGCGGTGAGCGAGACACCTCCCGTCGATTCACCGGATTCAAAGAGACTCATAGGACGCATCTTCAACCAGCTGAATCGTCCCGTTCCCGTATGATGAATTTCATCGGTGCCGGCGGGGACAGCAGAACCTGTAAGAATATACAGTCCGAACTTCCTTCTGTGATCTACGGAGAATCGGATCGCATCCCATAGTTTGGGTGCAAGCTGCCATTCATCGATCAATCTTGGATTCTCTCCTTCAAGGAGAGCTTCCGGATTGATCTCGGCTAAGGCAAGGTTCTGGTTGATCTCTTTCGGATCATTAATGTAAATGATGCTTGACGCTTTCATTTCAGCTGTCGTTGTTTTTCCACAAGCCTTCGGCCCCTCTATAAGAACGGCACCTTTCGCTTCAAGTTGTTTCTCCAAGAGTTCGTCAGCAATTCTTTTTCTATAACCTTCCATAATCAAGCACCCCTTTATAATTAGTTATTATAAATGATATTATTCAGAGTTGCAACTTTCTGTTGTGCAAGTTGGCGGATTTTTGTTGTGCAAGTTGGCGCTTTATATCAAAAAGCCGTGCTTGCTCTCTTGAGAACAGGACACGGCCTTTCTTTAATGACGGGATCTTCTGCTTTTACCTTTCTCTCTACTTTTGACGTCAGGTTTTCTTCTCTGCTTTCTGTCGTTGTCTTTCCGTCTTGCTATTTCACGCCGTCTCGAGCGGGGTGCGCGTGCTTCTGTTATGATGCCTTCATACCTTTTGTTTCTGAAGACAGCGAGGATTCTCTCTGCTGTATCATAATCGGCATTGATGAAGGAGTAATCATCCGTGACATATATCTCTCCGAGTTCTCTGTCTCTTACTCCCGTCTCGTTATGTATGAATTCAACAAGATCCTTCTTCGTGAGGCCGTCGTTCTTTCCTTTTGCTATGAAGAGTCTTGTCTTTCCGGCTTCTTCCATGCTCGGAGTCTTGATCTTGTCGTATGGGCGCTCTCTGTCCTTTCTCTCCTTCTTTTTCTTCTCGCTCTCCACCGGCTTTCTCGTCTGTATATCCTTATACTGCGTCACATCGAGAGAGCTTCGGTAGAAGTGGTGGAGGAGGGATGAAAGAACCTCTTCGCTGCTCTTCTGCGATAATAGATGCTCTGCTATCTCACGGTATATATCGCCGCTGTTTTCATTTATTGCTTCTTCGAGCTCGGAGATGATCATCTCCTTCTTTCTCTCGACAACTTCATTAGGTGTCGGTACCTCTTCCCGCCTTATATCGGCCTTACTTGCCTTTTTTATATATGAGAAGCGTCTTGCTTCACTGGGCGTGATGAATGTAATGGCAGTTCCTTCCTTCCCGGCGCGTCCCGTACGTCCGACTCTGTGTATATAAATCTCGGCATCATGAGGAAGCGAGTAGTTGATTACATGTGTCAGATCCTGTATATCGAGTCCTCGGGCTGCGACATCGGTGGCAACGAGGATATGGATAGTCTTCTCCCTCATCTTTCTGAGGATTATCTCCCTCTCCCTCTGGGAAAGATCCCCGTGAAGCGACGCGGCGTCATAGCCTTTTGCCTCGAGGAGGTGTCCTATCTCATCACATTGGTTCTTTGTTCTGCAGAAGACAACGCCGTAGAAACCGCTTGTTCTGTCGATGATGCGTGTAAGTGCTTCGAGCTTGTCGTTCTCCTTGACTTCATAGTAGATCTGGTCGGCATTCTTCGTTGATGTCTGTATGACCTGTGTCTTCACCTTCTGAGGGTTCTTCATGAAGGATGATGCAAGCTTTTCTATCTGGGGAGGAACAGTTGCGGAGAACATGAGCATTCTCTTCTCCTCCGGGGTGTTCCTCAATATTTCCTCGATATCTTCTATAAATCCCATATCGAGCATCTCGTCGGCTTCATCCAGGACGGTGAAGATAAGAGATGAGAGCGAAAGGGTCTTTCTTTTGATGTGGTCGAGTATTCTTCCCGGCGTTCCGACTACGATCTGGACTCCTTTTTTAAGCTTTCTTATTTGGTTCTCCATGCTTGCTCCGCCGTATATCGGGGTGCATTCTATGTTCATTTCTGCAGAGAGCGAGTTGATCTCCTCCGCTGTCTGGAGTGCAAGCTCTCTCGTCGGGGTGAGGATCAAAGCCTGTACGGATTTATCATTGCTTTTGACTGTCTCTATTATGGGAAGTGCGAAGGCTGCGGTCTTTCCCGTCCCTGTCTCGGCCTGTCCCAGAACCTCCGTTCCTTCCTCTAAAAGAAGCGGGATACATAAGGCCTGTATCTCGGTTGGTTCTTCAAAACCTTTCTTTTCTATTGCATTCAGTGTTCTCTCGCTGAGCCCCAGTTCTCTGAAGGTTATCTTTCTCTTTTCTTCACTCATATTAAATTCCAATCTTTGAAGAATAGCAGAAAGATTGAGCTTAAGTCCATTACTGGACTACAACATAACCGGGGATGGAAGAGAGGGAAACATCTCCTATATGACCCGAGAAAAGGCCGAATTTGAGAGCCCTGTTCTTTCTGAACGGCCCGTTCTTCTCAATTGACTCGCCGAAATTTGTGAAGGAGATGTCGACCTCCTTATCGTTGGTGAATATAAACTCGTTATCTCCCGCTATCTTCGTCCCGACCCCGTCATACGATTTGAGCTCTCTCTCATTGAGGAAAAGACACTTCTTCTCGCTGAGGGAAAGCAGAAATGAGAATTCGCCGTTATCTCTTCCCCAGCCGTGGGAGGAGTAGGAATTGTGACGGATTGGGAATGTGGATGTTTTACGGATCCTTCTCACCGACCACTCGTCTTCATTTATACTCTTCTTTACTTCTTCGATTCTGATTGTCCCCGAGACCTTCCCGCTTTCTGATATATGCGCCGTCTCGTTGAACCTCTTTGTTGTGTGAAGTTCGTTGATTGAAGGGGATGAGCTCTCTAATGAGAATGTAAAGTCTACCTTGAGCCCTTTCTTCCCCGACGGCATTACAAATTGAGGAAGTGCTGCGATAAGGCGGTAGGAGTTCTCTTTCGATATGACGCTTGCCGTGAATCCTCCTCCCGTGAATGTAACCGCCTCATCCTTGAAAGGCGCCGGTGCGAAGACCGATTTGATCTTGAACCTCAGCGTGCGGCTCCTCAGGTCGCTTGTCTTTTTGTTTTTGTAGTCCACAGCCTGGACTATGCATCTTGCATCAAGCCCTCTCTTCTCGAAATTGAAGATTATCGATGTCAGGGCATTGTAATCCGTGAAGATGAAGAGTTCATCCACGGCGGTGAGCTTAGTTATTGGGTATTCTTCGAATATGTCGGGTGTTGAGTCGATTAAGTAGCTCATGGACAATAGCTTATTAAAGAGTGGAGGAAATTCCAACTGAAAAAGCAGAAAAAATGGGTACGACATATGCCATACCCACTATCTGAATCATATTTCTTAGTTTACCGATGTTCCGAAAGCTGCCTGGAAGTAACCTGAAATGAAGTTGTCTTCAACTGCATCCGACTGGAGAACCTTTGTCTCGTAGTCCATTAGTCCGTACTGCGGAGCATAGGAAGAATACATGTTGGCAAGAAGGGTCGGAGTATAACTATCGGTAGCCGACGACTCTTTGACTCTTGCGATGATGTATGCATCGTTTACATAGAACGGCTCGAGGACGGTGTTGTAATCGACGCTGAATACCTTCTCTGCCCAGCTAGTGTCATTTGCTGCCTCTGTATAGATGTAGCCGTTAGTGGAGGATCCTGTGTACTGCCCGTTCTCTGCTGTGTAGTTGAATGAGTAGACGAACTGGCTGTCACCAGTGTTGAGTGCAACATCATTGACAGAGTTTACATTGAGTCCGTATTTCTCGGCGGTATCTTCAAAGGAGACGGAAGCCTCGCTGTAGATGGAGTCGATGACTGAGTCAAGATAAGCCTTGACAAGAGCGCTGTCGTTAGCGGTGATGTATTCTTTAATATCGTCGATGACTGAGGAGGAGGCGAAGTCTGCTGCTTTCTTTCCGCCTTCGACAAAGAAGAGTGCATAGCCGTCTGTTGTCTCGACGGGTCCTACCGTGGCGCCCTCTTCCGCCGAGAAGAGCTCGTTGACACTATCCGATGACTTGAGGTAGGAGGAGAGGAGGTATCTGTAGTAGCTCTCTCTTGTCTCGAGAGATGATCCTATAGACTCTGCAATAACATCATCCTTTGTCTTTGTGCCGTTTGTAAGAGCATCAAGGGCTGCCTTAGCGTCATCTTCTGTTGAATAGACAGAGAGAGTAAGAGGAAGTGTCTCGAAGAGATCCGCCCTCTCTTTTGCATACTCAACAGCATCCTCGTCTGGATACATCACGCCTGTGAGGGCGATGTATTCAACGCTTCTTCTTTCGTCGCTGAGACTCTTGATGAAATCACTCTCGGCGCTGCTGATCGGAGTACTCATAATTGTGTTCTGTACTTCCTGGAAAGGAACATATTCCTTCATCCATGCAACGATCTGCTCTTTCTGCATGTCGGAAGCGCTGTTGTATAACTCCTCGGAGAAGCCGTTTGTGCCGTCGGAGTAGTAATTGGAGTCGATGACTGCCTGATAGATCTGCTCGTTTGTCGCCTTGAAGCCGGCCTTGTCTGCAAGAGCCTGGAAGTTCTCGTTGATCAGAGCCTGCTGGAATGCGCTGTAATAAATATTATAAGAATAGTTGTTTGCAACGCTCTCGCCGTAATACTGGGCATAGTAGCTGTAGATGCTGTTCAGCTGATAGTAGAAGAAGCTGTCAGCTGTCAGGTCAATTGATTTACCGTTATATTTTCCAAAGCTGATTGCACTCTGTGTGCTGCTGAACATGGTTGTCGGAAGAACGAAGGTCAAAGAAATGAGAATGAGAATAATAATACCCACTACCCACATGAAAGAATGAGAGTTCTTCTTTTTGTTTTTTTTCTCTTTTGCGGCTGCAACCGGCTTTTCTTCACTCATATATGAAACCTCACTGTTAAGTATGCAAATTTGCACTGTCTATTAACTTATCATCATAGCCCTCTTTCGTCAATCTTCAATCGGGGTTGCCTAAAGCCGGAGAGGAGAGGAAAATAGAGATTGTCCGGTGGAAGAAAAGTATGAAAATTGATGAAATTGAACTTGAAAAGAATGTTGTGCTGAGAGAATACATACACGAGCGTATCGAAGAAGATGTCCCGTACCCGAGACCCGCTGTCCTTATTCTCCCGGGCGGCGGATACGAGCATGTCTCGAGGCGCGAGAGCGAGCCTGTCGCACTTTATTTTCTCGCGAAAGGCTATCAGGCATTTGTCCTGACCTATACGGTAAAGAGGGAGAACATTGCTCTCAAGGAGCCCGAGGGAGAGGTAATCCACGCTGTCGACTACATAAGAAAAAACTCAGAAAGGTTTGATGTAATGGAGGATAAAGTCGTTCTTATCGGGTTCTCGGCTGGGGCGCATCTTGCACTCTCTTCACAGTGTCATTATAAAGACGGCAGGGTGAACGCCCTTGTTCTTGCCTATCCTGTCGTATCGACGGGACCTTACGGCCATGACGGCTCGACGTACAATATTACGGGAGGAGATGAGGAGAAGAAGAAATACTACTCGCTGGAGAACGAAGTGAAGGAGAATCTTCCCCCTGTTTTCTTATGGCACACAGCCGAAGATAAGACCGTGAGCCCGGAAAACTCCCTTCTTCTTTCCTCTGCTCTTCTCAAAGCCGGTGTTCCTTTTGAATATCATCTCTTCCAGAAGGGAAGACACGGCCTCTCGATATGTACTGAGGATGTAGGGGAAAGAGTCGGGAGAACATGTGAGTGGATGTCTCTTCTTTTTTCATGGCTTGAAGAGACCCTGGACTGGAAACAGTGAGAAAAAGGGTTGTTTAATTTTCACATAAAAAGAAAAATATGGATATGAAGTACATTGACGTCAAAACTGCCGGTGAAAGGTGGGGTATTACAACAAGGCGTGTTCGTATTCTATGTAATGACGGCCGTATAGACGGTGCCGTGAGAAACGGCTGGTCATGGGTTATTCCCGCCGACACTCCGCGCCCCAAGGACGGCAGGGTCCTCAGACGCTTTAAACCGCTTGATGTAAGACTGGGCACAATCGATGTCGACGCTCTCGGGAAGATGAAGAGTATAATAAGTCCTGCGGAGTATTTCGGGAAAGAATACAGCCTACAGCAGACGGCACACACCATCTCCTTTCTCTTTGCACTCTCCGGCGCTTCAATCGACGAGAGCGATGTATACAGAGTTCTCAACGGCGAACTCGTTTCCTCTCTCACACTTGACGAGCATCTCATCATCGTCAACTTCCATGCACTTCTCGAGAATGAGAAGAATAGAGAGGGCTTATGGGGAAAAGGGGAACTTGAAAAGCTCTATTCATCCCTCACGAGAGGTATAAAGAATAAAGAGAGACTCTCTCTCGATAAGGAGGCGGAAGCAAGCATCCTTCATCAATACGAGACAGGATGGTCCTCTCTTCATCCGCTTTCATCTGCACTCTTAGTATCACTCGAACTTATGAAAGAAGGGGAGAATAACAAGTATGGGGCGTTTTTCTACTATCTCGTGTTTGCAGGGGATCTTATGAGAGGCGGCTTCATTCCACCTTCTCTCTCCTCTGACTCTCTTGAGGAAGCGAAGGCTGCATATTCTCTCATATCGTCGAGGGGTGTTTATAACGACATGATGGCATTTACGGAGAGGATGATGGAGAAGACATACAGGGAGATAGAAAGATATGTATGACATTATTCTCAAGAACGGCCTTGTTCTTGACGGAAGGGGAAATAAACCGTTCAAGGCGGATGTTGCCATCTTCTCCGATACGATCGCTCTTATTACTGATCTTGATATAACAAGAGGAAAGGTTGTAATAGACTGCAGCGGTAAATATATAGCTCCCGGTTTCATCGACGCCCACACACATACGGACTTTCTTGTCCTCAGGGACGAAAAGGCGGAGCCGAGGATAGGACAGGGAATCACAACCGATATCTCGGGTAACTGCGGAATAGGAGTCTTCCCGTATAGAAGTACAGTTCTCAAGGAAATGGTGGGTGATGTCCTCGGGGAGTGGAATGACTGGGCCTGGACGGACTACTCCTCGATGAAGAGCTACTATACAAAGAAGAAGATAGGCGTAAACGAGGTCTTTCTTGTCTCTCATACCGCAATCCGTACAGCCGTAATGGGTGAGGACTCAAGACGTGAGGCGGGAGAGGATGAGATAGCTCAAATGGCGGAGCTCCTGAGAAGCGAACTCAAGAGCGGGGCGTGGGGATTCTCGACAGGGCTCTATTACTCTCCCTGTGTCTATTCGACGCCTGGCGAACTCAAAGCACTCCTCTCTGTTGTTAAAGACGAGAACAAAATCTTCACGGTACACCACAGAACAGAGGGAAACGGCTGCTATGAATCTTTGTCCGACATACTTTCTATTGCTTATGAAACAAGCGTCAGGACGGAGGTGTCGCACCTCAAGGCGATAGGACGTGTCAACGAAAAGGAAGTCGGGAGAATGCTCTCGTTAATAGAGGAGTACAGAGAGAAGGGGCTTGATGTCAAATTCGACCAATATCCCTATACGTTCGGCTCCACATCGCTCTATTCACTCCTTCCTCCGCGTATTCTCTCGTTTTCAAGGCTGGAGCAGAGAATGGCCCTGTCTCTTGAAAGCGAGAGGGAGAAGATAAAGGATGAGATCCTCCACGATACAAGCTGGGACAGCATATATCCGATAGTGGGCCCGGACGATATAAAAGCGCTCTATCTTACATCCGAGAACCGCTACAACGGCCTCACTCTCACCGGGATTGCCGAAGAAAAAGGTTATGATGATCCCCTCGATGCACTCTTTGATGTCCTCAGGGACGAGACGGGGCTTGCCGTCATGACCGATACGACAGAGAGCAGGGAAAGCCTTGAGAAAATCATGGTCCATCCCCTCATGTGTTTCGGAACGGACTCGCTCTATTCATCACCTCTTCCGCATCCGAGATCTTTCCATTCCACAGTCGAGTTTCTCTCGCGCTATGTAAGAGACGAAAAGCTTCTTACTCTTGAAGAGGCTCTTCGCCGTATGACAAGTGAGACGGCGTCAAGATTCGGTATTGCCGACAGGGGAGTGCTCGCAGAGGGCTTCAAGGCCGATATCGTAGTCTTCGATCTCGATAAGCTTGCCGTCAACGATGACAACACCAACAGCGGAATAGATGCCGTCATACTCAACGGGAAGATCGCATCCCTCGACGGAAAGATTCTCTACACAGGGGAAGGACGTATCCTCTGATGAAAAGGGAATTGAGTAATAAAGAGCAGAAGATAATCTCTCTTATAAGTATTGCTGTCTTCATTATCATCTCGATATTGATCGTTGTCTTTATCGGTGTCCCGATAATAAAGACGGCAAGAGACCCGGAGGAATTCCGCATACTTGTTGATTCTCTCGGAGTCTGGGGAAAGCTAATATATGTATTCCTGTGTTTTATACAGGTGCTTGTCGCGATAATCCCGGGAGGCCCGATAGAAGTTGCGGGAGGCTATGCATTCGGAAGAATGGATGCAACTGTTCTCAGCACCATAGGACTGGGACTGGGCTCCATCTCCGTCTTCTTCCTCAGCCGTAAGCTCGGCGTGAAGATTCTTGAAGTCTTCTTCAAGAAGGAGAAGATAGATGAACTTGGCTTTCTCAAGACAAATAAGAAGAGGGATTTGATTATGCTTCTTCTCTTTCTCTTTCCCGGAACACCGAAGGATCTCCTATGCTACTACTGCGGCCTGACAGATATGCCGTTCTGGTATTTCTTCATCATATCGACCTTCTGCCGTATTCCTGCCGCATGGTTCAGCTCGGCCGGGGGATCCGCGCTTGTCGAGAAGAGTTACATTACGGCAGTCATTATTACGGCCTGCATTGTGCTTTTCACACTTGCCGGAATCTTCACATATAGGAAGATAGTCGGAAAGAACAGGAAAAAAGAGGAGGAAGATAATGAAGACTAAGCTCTTTATTTTCGATATGGGAGAGGT
>CAVHKW010000085.1:20098-22645 GCA_963636745.1 uncultured Oscillospiraceae bacterium
CCCCATGTCGATGTCATAAAGACTCTACCCGGAAGGCCTCTCGATTATTTCGATAAGCTCTATTTCTCACACGATATGCATCTGACAAAGCCATCTCTTTCATTCTTCAATTACATCCTCGAAAGGGAGAAGGTAGAGGGAGACGAGGCATACTTCGTCGATGACAGAGAGGAGAACACCGCGGCCGCCTCTTCTTTCGGCATTAAAACATTTCTCTACTCAAGAGGGAGTAATGATGCTCTTATGGAAGATGTTAAGAGAATTCTCGAAGAGTAAAAGTTGTAGTTTATGTATATTTGATATATCAAAACTTGCAACTTGGGCACTTCAAGTAAACAATACTACTCATGAAGCTTATATATGTAGTAGAAGACCATGAGGTCATAAGAAGCGGTGTTGTTCAATATCTTTCCCTCTCAGGATATGAAGCGGAAGGCTTCAAGTCGATTGCCGACGCGAGAGAGGCATTCGGAAAGAAGGTTCCTGACCTTCTAATCCAGGATGTCATGCTTCCCGATGGTGACGGCTTTGCATTCGTCAAGGAAATGAAGGCCAAGAGCGAACATCTTCCCGTCATCTTCCTTACGGCAAGAGTTGACGAGAGCGACAGAATACTCGGCTTCGAACTCGGTGCGGACGACTACATTACAAAGCCCTTCAGCCCCAAGGAGCTTGTATTGAGAATACAGGCGCTCTTCAGACGTCTTGACGAGGGGAGCGGTACTTCGAAGAACAAGTATAAGTACGTCGACGGTGACAATGTTCTCTATATCGACGAGGATATACACGAGATAAGAGTGAACGATGTTACTATAAACCTTACGGCTGCAGAGTGGAGGATAGTGCTCTACCTTGTTACCAATGAACCTAATCTCATTACAAGAGCACAGATCCTCGAGGAGTGCTTCGACTATTCATTTGAAAGCTACGAGAGGGTTGTCGATACACATATAAAGAATATAAGGACAAAGCTGAGACCGGGTAACTGGATCGATACTGTCCGCGGCTACGGCTACAGATTCTCGGGAAAGAAGGCTTAATGCACAGACAGATTGTCAGATTGTTCTTTGCAATCGCACTTATATTGATTGCAATATCTTTAATGCAGCTTATGTGTATAACGGTCTTCTCGAAGAGACTCATCTATACATGGTCGAGCCAGGTCTTCGATGAGTTTGCGTCAAATATCGAGCGGTCTCTAGAGAATGCCGATATAGACAATGCGGACAACATCTACGACTATGTCTTCTCGAATGTCTCCGAGAGAATAAGCGGATTCGTCCTCAGAAGTGCAAGCGGGGCGCAGATGCTGACTTTCGGCGAGTCGGGAGACGGATCATTCATCCCGCAGCTTGCAAGCTATGTAGACAATAACTTCTCTTATATCGAGGACGTATCAGCATCGAATAAAAACAATTCAAACATAAGGCGTACGACGGTGTATGAACTCTCGTCTCCGAAGTATGAACTCGATGTGACGATGGAGAACCCTCTCGGAACAGAGATCAAGAGTGTTACATTTACAAAGACCGGTGACAACACAAAGATGATGGTCTCCTACCCGGCATCCATAAAGAAGGGCGATGTCGCGGGGACGATCGCTGTATATATAGACGGCGTCCTTTCTGCATACCTCGATGTTCTTGTCTATTCCGTTGATTACTATACTCCGACGAAGTTTATCCTTCATGAAATATATAAGGTCCTTGCTTTCACCATTCCTCTTATTCTTGTGGTGGGATTCATTCTTGCATACATTGTCTCGAAGAATACGGAAAAGCATGTGAAGAATATAGAGAATGCATTGAGAGAACTCTCGTCCGGGCACTTCGATGTTACCGTTCCCGATACAAAGATCACCGAGTACAACCAGATAGGTCAGTCTATCGAGGCTCTGGGACGGGACCTCAGACGTCACTCATCGTCCCGTAAGGAATGGATCAGAAACATCTCCCACGATCTCAATACTCCCGTCACAAGCATGAATATGATACTTGAAGGGGTTTCAGACGGACTTTTCCCGCTCTCGATGGATATAATCAACACTCTCAAGAAGGAGAACGATACCCTCAAGGAAAGAATCGCAAGCGTATCGTATTACTCGTATCTTCTCTCTCCGGATGTCAAATGCAGTAAGAGCCAGCTTGTCCTGAAGGATGAGGTCGATACGGCGCTCCTGAGGACAGGAGGGGATGTGTCACTTGATTTTCTCGATGATACGATTGTTTATGCCGACGACAGCCTTATCGTAAGAGCGCTGGAGGAAGTAATCCAGAACGCACTCGAGTACAGGGCAAGCGAGAGAGCGCCTCTTATAAAAACAGGGGAGAAAGAGAACAACCTCCTTGTGGAAGTCATCAATGACGGAAAACTTCCCGATCCTCTTCCTCTCTTCTTCGAGCCGTGGAGCAGGGGAGACCAGTCGCGTACATCAGGCGGGTCGGGCCTCGGACTCAGTATCGTATACCAGATCATGGAGCTCCATAACGGCTCTGTCGATATTTCCGAGAATGACGGAAAGGTAACTGTTACATTATCCTTTCCATG